>JAYSVE010000900.1:0-2802 GCA_043718725.1 Methylibium sp. | reverse complement strand
GATGCGCCACGGCTGCTGGCCGAGTTCCGCGCCTGTTTCGTTCGTTGAACAACTCCCCAAGGAAATCCCCATGTTCAAAGCCCTGATGATTGAAAAGGACGCTGCCGGCTACCGCGCCGGCGTCAAGGACATCGACACCAGCCAACTCTCCGAAGGCGACGTGACGGTGCGGGTCGAGTACTCGACCATCAACTACAAGGACGGCTTGGCGATCACCGGCGGCGCGCCGGTGGTGCGCAACTTCCCGCTGGTGGCCGGCATCGACTTCGCTGGCGTCGTCGAGGCCAGCAGCCACGCCGCCTGGAAGCCCGGCGACCGCGTGGTGCTGAACGGCTGGGGGGTCGGCGAAACCCACTCCGGCGGCCTGGCGCAGCGCGCCCGCGTCAAGGGCGACTGGCTGGTCGCGCTGCCGCCGGCATTGAGCACCCGCCAGGCGATGGCCCTGGGCACCGCCGGCTACACCGCCATGCTGTGCGTGATGGCGCTGCAAGGCCATGGCCTCAAACCCGACTCCGGCGACATCCTCGTCACCGGCGCCAACGGCGGCGTCGGCAGCGTGGCCGTCGCGCTGCTGGCCGGCCTGGGCTACCGCGTCGTCGCCTCCACCGGCCGGCCGGAGGCCGCCGACGCCTTGAAGCGGCTCGGCGCGGCCGAGGTGATCGCCCGCGACGAACTGTCCCAGCCGGGCAAGCCGCTGGGCAAGGAGCGCTGGGCCGGCGTGGTCGACGCGGTCGGCAGCCACACCCTGGCCAACGCCTGCGCCGGCACCCGCTACCGCGGCGCCGTGGCGGCCTGCGGGCTGGCGCAGGGCCGCGACTTCCCGTCGACAGTGGCGCCGTTCATCCTGCGCGGCATCACGCTTTACGGCATCGACAGCGTGATGGCCCCGCAAGCCTTGCGCACCCAGGCCTGGCAGCGCCTGGCGCACGACATGGACAGCGCCAAGCTGGAGAGCATGGTGCGCGAGATCGGCCTGGGCGAGGCCATCGGCGCCGGCAGCGACATCCTGGCCGGGCGTATCCAGGGGCGCGTCGTGGTCAATGTGAATCGGTAGTCTTTGCGGCGGCGACGATGCTTCGCCGGCACCTGCCGGGGGGACGGCGCCATCGGCTACAGCGTCGACCCGGCTGCCTCAAGCGGCGCGGTCACGGTCGACAGCGTTGCATTTCGTAACCGATTTCACGATAAACCGGCCTCAGTCGACCCAAACCATGGGCAGACTGCCGAGGCCTATGGGTAGCTGGGAACAAACATGACAAGAATTCGTTTCGCCAGGGTCATCCTTGTGGCATGGGTGCTGGCGGCATGTGGCGCCGGCGAACGTGAAGACGCTGAGGCGGCGCAGGATCCGTCGTCCACCCGGGAGGCGGCCGCGGCCGTCAGAACCACGCCGAGTCGAACCGTCAGTGTGAGTTTGCCGCCATCGACCGTCGCCACGCTGGGCACGCCTGTGCAACTGGTCGCCACGGTCAAGGACCGGGCTGGCAAGGTGGTCACAGGGGCCGTTCTGACCTGGTCCAGCGCCGACACCAGCGTCGCCACGGTCGATGCCGCGGGCCGGGTGACCCCGCTGCGCGTCGCCTCGACGAGCGTCACCGCCAAGGCCGGTGGGTTGTCGGCCACGACCACGCTGTCGGTGCGCGGGTCGACGCCAACGCCGAACCCGAATCCGAATCCGAATGCGAACCTGCCCCGCTCGAAATACGTCGGCACCAACCTCTCGGGCATTGCCTACTACTCGACGCAGTTTCCCTTTGCCGACCTGATGAAGAGCGGCATGCCGTGGACCTCGCGCAGTGACAACGGCGTCTGGGGCGCGCCGTTTCCGGCCGTCGCCGCCGACGGCACGCCAACCGCACTCGCGCCCGGCCAACGCGCCCTCAGCGCCGTGGCCTGGGACAACACGCGCTACTTGCCCGGCCGCTATGTCGTCCTGTGGGACGGCGACGGCGCGTTGAGCTTTCCGCTGAGCAAGGTGAGCGTCGCCGAGTCGTCGGCGAACCGCATCGCCATCGACGTCACCGACACGAACGGGCCGCTTTGGGTCGGCATCGACAAGACCAACCCCGCCAACCCGGTGCGCAACATCCGCTTCCTGTGGCCGGGCACCGAAGCGACCCATGCGTCGCAACCGTTCAACCCGGTGTTTCTGAAGAAGATTGCCCCGTTCTCGATGCTGCGCTTCATGGACTGGGGTGCGACCAACGGCTCGCCGGTGGTCCACTGGGCCGATCGGGCACGCGTCTCGGACCCGACCTATGCGGGCGCAAAGGGCGTCCCGCTGGAACTCATGATCGACCTGGCCAACGCCTTGCAAGCCGATCCTTGGTTTTGCATTCCCCACCAGGCCAGCGACGACTACGTGACCCAGTTCGCCACGCTGCTGCGCGACCGGCTCGATCCGGGCTTGCGGCCGCATGTCGAATACTCCAACGAAGTCTGGAATTCGGCCTTCGCCCAGACCAAATGGGCGGCCGCCAGGTCCGAGCAGTTGGGTCTGCCCCGCAACTCCGGGCAGCCCTCGGCGTATTACGCCCAGCGCTCGGTCGAGATGTTCAAGATCATTCGGCAGGTCTACGGGCCCGCCGACAGCGCGCGGGTCGTGCGCGTGATCGCGGGCCAGGCCGCATGGTCGCAGTTCCAGGAGAATGCGCTGGCCTGGAGGGACACCGCGGCCAACACCGATGTGATGGCGGTCGCTCCGTATTTCAGCGCTGCGACGGCGGCCGTGGTGGGCAATGTCAACGCCACACTGGCCTTGTCGAGTGACCAGATCGTCGACCAGATGCTTGCCAACATTCG
>JAYSVE010000899.1:0-6558 GCA_043718725.1 Methylibium sp. | reverse complement strand
AGCATCTCGTTCCCGACCTGATTCCGACAACCGATGCCGTCAGGGGAATTTGACGGTACCAACCGTGGTCGCTCAAGGACCGGCTCTTCAATACCGCCGATTCCGGCGCGCTTTGCTGTGGCGGCTTGCGACCAGATGAGACGCCAACTGTGCGTCAAGACTTGCTTTTCGAGGAAAAGCCGGACTGCATGGGACGACCTGCAACGAAGACAAATCACTCCCACTCAGTCATTTCCTGCACCGGCAACCCGTTGTCGTCATTGGATTCAATAGCCAGGCACTGCAGTCTTACCGGCGCCTTTACCGTCAAGCCGAAACCGCTCAAATTTCGCATCAACAGGTCCAGTCTAACCAAGGCTTGCTCCATCGCGTCATCACTTTCGACTGCGCCTTGCCCTGGCGAGCGCTGATCGGCGCGATGCAGGAGCGTCGTTCAACGAGGTTTGCAATCTGAGCGATTCAGCCGTATTGCTCGTCTCGAACACGCCCTAAGGTCGCGCATCGCCTCACAAATCGGAGTCGACCATGCCGCGCTACCTCGTCGAACGCACGTTTTCCCCCGGCGCGGCCGTTGCCAACCGCGCCGCGGATTGCTGCGACGCCGTGATCCGCACCAATGCGCGCGAAGGCGTGACCTGGCTGCACTCATTCGTGACGCCGGACCGTCGCCGCAGCTTCTGCATCGTCGACGCTGCGTCGCCCGAGGCGATCCGGGTCGCCGCGCAGGCCACCGCCCTGCCGGTCGACCGCATCACCGAGGTGCGGGTCTTCGATCCGTACTTCCTCTGAGCAAGAGTTGTCCATCCATGGAGGCCACATGAAGTCTTTCACTCGGAAATTTCAACACGCCCTCGCGGCGTCGGTCGTCGCATCACTGTGTTTGTCGGGGGCCATCGGCACGGCTCGCGCCGATGCCGTGATGGACTGGAACGCGACCGCCGCGGCGCTGCCAATTCCGGCGCCACCCGTGCTTGCGCGCGTCATGGCGGCAATGCACGGCGCGGTGCACGACGCCGTCAACGCGATCGAGCCGCGCTTCGAGGCGTACCGCTTCAGGGTCGAGGCGCCCTCGGGGGCTTCGCAAGACGCCGCTGTGGCGAGCGCCGCTCACGGTGTGCTCGCCGCGCTCGTGCCGGCGCAGAAAGCCGCGCTCGACAGCGCACTTGCGCAGGCGCTGGCCAAGGTTGGCGACGAGCGTTCGAAGGCCGACGGCGTCGCAGTGGGCAAGGCGGCTGCAGACCGCATGTTGGCCTGGCGCGCGAAGGACAACTTCGACGCCAAGGCCGATGACAAGCCGGGCACCGGCGCGGGGGTGTGGCAGCGCACGCCGCCCGGGCTGGTGGCGGGCGCTTTGCCGCAGCTGGGCGGCGTCACACCCTTCGTGCTCAATTCGGTCGATCAGTTTGCGGCGAAAGGCCGCCCCGCGCTGACGAGCCGGGAGTTCGCACGCGACCTGGACGAAGTCAAACGCCTGGGCGGTCGCCACAGTACCGAACGCACGGCGGACCAGACCGCGGTAGCCGTCTTCTGGTCGGGCAACGAAATCCCGCAGTTGAACGCGGTCGCGCGCGCCGCGTCGCAGGCCAGAAAGCTCTCGATGCACGACAACGCCCGCCTCTTCGCACTGCTGCACACGGCCGCTGCCGACGCGTTGATCGTCGCTTTCAGAATCAAGTACCAAGAGAATGCGTGGCGCCCGATCACGGCGATTCGTGCCGGCCATGGCGCCGTTGCCGCCGATCCGAACTGGGAATCGCTGTTGGTGACCCCGCCGCATCCGGACTATCCCTCGGCGCACTGCATCGTCACGGGCGCGATGGCGCAGGTGATGCGTGAATTGTTCGGCAGCGACGAAGTGAAGTACAGCTACGTCTTTCCGCCGGGTCTCGGGATGATGCGCAGCTACACCAGCCTGGCGCAGATCGAAAAGGAGATGGAGGACGCGCGTGCGTTTGCCGGCATCCACTTCCGCAGCACGAACGAGCACTCCACCGAGCTGGGCCGCAAAGTCGGTGCGTATGCGGTCGCGAACCACTTCCGGCCGGCGGCGGCGTCGCGCGCCAGCCGATGATCGACGAGCCCATCCACTGATCTAACATGCGCCGCAGCGACGGGCACGGCTAAGGGTGCCGATGCCCGCCGCCCGAGGGCCGAACCATGACGCTGCTCGAGCGCGATGGATTGCTGGGGCAACTGCACGCGCGTTGGTGCGAAGCGCGCGCCGGGCCGGGCCGGCTGGTGTTCGTCGAAGGCGAAGCCGGCATTGGCAAGACCAGCGTGCTGCGCGCGTTCGCGGCGTCGGTGCGCGCCGACGCCCCGGTGTACTGGGGCGCCTGCGAGGCGATGGTGACGCCGCGGCCACTCGGGGCGCTCGACGACATCGCGCTCGACTCGGGCGGCAAGCTGGCCGTGCTGCGAGACGGCAGCGGGGAGCGCCATCGCCAGTTCGTTGCCTTCGTCGACCTGCTCGCCGAGCGCCCGGCGTTGGCAGTGCTCGAAGACGTGCATTGGGCCGACGAGGCAACGCTCGACCTGCTGCGCTACGCCGGCCGGCGCATCGCCCGCACGCGTTCGCTGCTGGTCGCCAGCTTTCGCAACGACGAGGTGGTGCCGGCGCATCCGCTGCGCGCCGTGCTCGGCGATCTGGCGACCGCCGGCGTGCCGCGGCTGGCGCCGCAGCCGCTTTCGCTGGCGGCGGTGCGATCACTCTCGGCCGGAACCGGAGTCGATGCAATGGCCTTGCACGCGCAGACCGCAGGCAACCCGTTCTTCGTCACCGAGGTGTTGGCGGCGACGGTGAAGACCACGCACGGCGTTCCCGCCACCGTGCAGGACGCGGTGCTGGCGCGCGCCGGACGCCTTTCGCCATCGGCACGCGCCGTGCTCGACGCGGCCGCGGTGGCCGGGCCGCGCGCCGAGGCCTGGCTGCTGCGCGAGCTGACGGCGGCCGAGAGCGGGTCGATCGACGAGTGCCTGGCCACCGGCGTGCTGTGTGCCGAAGGCGCGGCGTTCGCGTTTCGCCACGAGCTCGCGCGCCAGGCGGTGCTGCAGGCGATGGCGCCGACGCGCGCGCTCGGCCTGCACCGGCTCGTGCTGCAGGCGCTGCTGGCGAGCGACGAGAAAGCGCGCCTCGCCGCCCGGCTGGTGCTGCACGCCGAGGGTGCCGGCGACGTGGCCGCGCTGCGGCACTGGGCGCCGGTTGCGGCGCGCGAAGCGGCGGCGCATGGCGCGCACCGGCAAGCGGCTGCGCACTGGGCGCGCGCACTCGCGCACTGCGAGCCGAGCGCCGAGCGCGCCGCGCTGCTCGACGCGTCCGCTGAGGACGTGCACATGAGCGTCGGCCTCGCCGAGTCGATCGCCGTGCGCAGCGAAGCGGCGCGACTGTGGTGCGAGCACGGGCGACCGGACAACGCCGCCGTGTCGCTGGCCCGGCAGTCGCTCATATTCCTTTACGCCGCGCGCAACCCCGACGCCGCGGCGGCGCTGGGCGAGGCACGCTCGCTCGTCGCCGGCCAGCCCGGGTCGCACGCGGCGCGCGTGGTGCGCAGCTGCGCTGCGGTGCTATGCCAGTACGAACGCGAATTCGAAGAGGCGATCGCCCTGGCTTCGTCGGTGCTCGGCGAGGCCGAGCGCGAAGGCGACAAAGCCGAGATGGCGATGTGCTTGAAGACGATCGGCCGCACGCAGGTCGACTTGGCGCGCATCGACGAGGGCCTCGCGACCCTCAAGCGTGCACTCGCACTGGCGCTCGGCGCCAATGAGAATCGAATCGCCAGCCAGGTCTTCGCCAGCCTCGGGGCGGGTTGTGTCGAATCATTCAGGCTTGAGCAGGCCGAGATCTGGCTGCGCAAGGGCATTCACTTCTGCACTGAACGCGACCTCGATGCAACTAGGCTGTTCCAGACGGCGTGGCTCGCCCATGCTCTGCTGCTACAGGGACGCTGGGACGAGGCTGCGGCCGCCGCGCATGCGGTCATCGCCGCGCCGAAAGCGACGGTGATCGCGCGCATCGCGGCGCTGGTCGCGCTCGGCCGGCTGCGTGCGCGGCGCGGCGACCCGGGCGTGTGGAGCGCGCTCGACGAGGCGCGCGATCTGGCGGCAGGTGCCGGCGCCGGCCGCTTCCACATCGCGCGAGCGGAGGCCGCCTGGCTGGAAGGGCGCGACGCGGACGCGGCGCGCGACGCCGCAGCCCACCTGCCGCAGGCGGTTGCCAAGCGACAGATCGCGCTGGCCGCGCAACTGTCGCTGTGGTGCCGGCTCGGCGGTGATGCGGCGACACCGATTCCGGACTTCTGCGCGCAGCACCCGTTCGCCCTCGAAGCCGCGGGCCGCTGGAAGGACGCGGCCGACGCGTGGCACGCGCTCGGTTGCCGATTCGAGCGCGCTCGCGCCCTGTCGCGCGGCGACGAGCCGGCGCAGCGTCAGGCGCTCGCCCTTTTCGAGGAACTCGGCGCGCAGCCGATGGTCGAGCGGGTCCGCCACCGCTTGCGCACAGCGGGCGCCCGCGGCTTGCCGCGAGGCCCGCGACGTTCGACCCGCGAACACCCCTGCGGCCTCACCAGCAAGGAAGTGGCGGTGCTCGAACTGCTCGCTGCCGGGCTGCGCAACAAGGAAATCGCGCAGCGCCTGCACCGCTCGGCGCGCACCGTCGACCACCACCTCGCGGCGATCTTCGACAAGCTCGGGGTCGCGACGCGGGCCGAGGCGGTGAGTGCGGCGTATCGACTGGGCGTCGTCGCGGCGAGCGGCTGATCGACATTGCGTCCAGGCCGATCAACAACGTCGATGGCGCCAACAATCAGACCCCCTCACTCCCACTCGATCGTCGCCGGCGGCTTGCTGCTCACGTCGTAGGTCACGCGGTTGATGCCGCGGACTTCGTTGATGATGCGGCTCGATACCTTCTTCAGCAGCGCATGGGGCAGCTCGGCCGAGTCGGCGGTCATGAAGTCGCTGGTCTGGACCGCGCGCAGCGCCACCACGTAGTCGTAGGTGCGCCCGTCACCCATCACGCCGACACTCTTGACGGGCAGGAACACCGCGAAGGCTTGCGAGGTGAGTTCGTACCAGGTCTTGCCGCGACCGCTGTCGCCGCTGCCTACTTCGCGGAAATGGCGCAACTCCTCGATGAAGATCGCGTCGGCGCGGCGCAGCAGGTCGGCAAACTCCGGCCGCACTTCGCCCAGGATGCGCACGCCCAGGCCAGGCCCGGGAAACGGGTGACGGTAAACCATGTCGTGCGGCAGGCCCAGCGCCTCGCCGAGTTCGCGCACTTCGTCCTTGAACAACTCGCGCAGCGGCTCCAGCAGCTTCAAGCCCAGCGTGGCCGGCAGGCCGCCGACGTTGTGGTGGCTCTTGATGGTGGTGGCCTTCTTGGCCTTTGTGCCGCCCGACTCGACGACGTCGGGGTAGATCGTGCCCTGAGCCAGCCATTTGACGCCACGCTTCGCGTCGGCACTCGCGGCCTTGAGCTTGGCGGCCTCGGCCTGGAAGACTTCGACGAATTCGCGCCCGATGATCTTGCGCTTGGCCTCGGGGTCGGTCACCCCCTTCAACGCGCCGAGAAACTGGGCGCTGGCGTCCACCGCGATCACCTTGGCGTGCAGGCGGCCGGCGAACATCTCCATCACCATGCGGCCTTCGTCCAGGCGCAGCAAACCATGGTCGACGAACACGCAGGTCAACTGGTCGCCGATGGCACGGTGGATCAACGCCGCGGCGACGCTGGAGTCGACGCCGCCCGACAGGCCCAGCAGCACTTCCTCGTCACCCACCTGGGCGCGAATCCGCGCTACGGCTTCGTCGATGTAGCTGCCCATCACCCAGTCGGGCCTGGCGTGGGCGATGTCAAGCACGAAACGGTTGATGAGCTCGCGCCCCTTCACGGTGTGCGTCACCTCAGGGTGGAACTGCACACCGTAGTAGCCGCGCGCCTCGTCGGCCATGCCGGCAATCGGGCAGCTCGGCGTCGACGCCATCAGTTTGAAGCCGGGCGGCAGCTCGGTGACCTTGTCGCCGTGGCTCATCCACACCTTGAGCATGCCGTGGCCCTGCGCCGTGGTGAAGTCTTCGATGCCTTCGAGCAGCCGGGTGTGGCCGCGGGCGCGCACCTCGGCGTAGCCGAACTCGCGGTGGTCGGCGGCCTCGACCGCGCCGCCCTGCTGCACCGCCATCGCGAACATGCCGTAGCAGATGCCCAGCACCGGAACGCCCAGGTCCCAGACGGCCTGGGGCGCACGCAGTTCGTGGTCTTCGTAGGTGGAGACGTGGCTGCCCGACAAGATGATGGCCTTGGGCGCGAATTCGCGCACGAAGGCATCGCTCACGTCATTCGGGTGGATCTCGCAAAACACATGCGCCTCGCGCACGCGGCGCGCAATCAACTGGGTGACTTGCGAACCGAAATCGAGGATCAGAATCTTGTCGTGCATGGTGTTGCGGCGGGTGTCGTCAATGTCGTGTTCAAGCTGGCGCGGCGGCGGTGCGCAGCGCCGCGCGGCGAAAGTGGCGCGCGGCGATCACGGTGCCGATCAACTGCATGGCGGCACAAAAATAGAA
>JAYSVE010000898.1:0-6562 GCA_043718725.1 Methylibium sp. | reverse complement strand
GCGACACCGGCTGCCGCCAAACACCCCTGGCCCAACACCCTGCCCGAACAAATGCGCGCCATCGCCGACCTGCTGGCCACCACCGGCCGCCCCATCGCGCTGCAAGCCATGGAAGCCCAATTCACCGGCCGCGGTCCATGGAAGCGCCGAGTCCCGCAGATTCTGGACGCGCTGGCGGCGCTGGGTCGGGCGCGGGTGGTGGACGGGTTGTGGATGGTGGGTTGAGCTGGTGTCTTATATCCATATCGGTATGCTCTTCACGTGAAGCCGATTCGATTTCTTGGCGACTCGCTGAAGTGCCTGCGCGACTTTCCGAGTGCCGCGCGGCAAGATGCGGGCCGGCAACTCGACAAGGTGCAACGAGGCAAGCAACCCGACGACTTCAAGCCCATGCCGTCGATCGGCAAAGGTGAGGAAATCAGGGCCTGGGACGACGCCGGCATGTTCCGGGCGATTGACGCAGCAAGGCTGGTGGATGCCGTCGTCGATCTGCATGCCGCCCAGAAGAAGACACGGGCCACCTCCAAGCGCGATATCGAGACCGCGAAAGCACGGATCGCACAACTGATGAGGGGTAGTCCATGAGCAAGACCAAGGTCGAGAGTTATGCCAACGTCTGGGATGCGATTGCCGACACGCCCGAGGAAGCGGCCCGACGGCACGCTGCGTGCGATCCTCAAGCAGGCGGGTGTGGAAGCCGACGCGTTTTTGTCGACGAAATGAGAGTTGGCTGGGCTTGCACTCGCAAGACGGGCATCGAGCCCGTCTCGCTCGCCGGCCGCGACGCTGGTCGATCCCCCTTCGGGGGCCCCTCGCCCTTCCGCTCTGCGTCCTACATCCCTTTGAAAATGCCCGCAAAACTCCTGCTCACCTCCAGCTTCTCCGGGTGCCCCTTCACACTCACCAACTGGCGCCCGCGCATGTCGCGGGTGACGCCGGCGATGGCGCGGGTGTTGACCAGGGTTGACCGGTGGATCTGCCAGAACAAGTTGGCGTCGAGTTCGTCGAGCAACTCCTTGATCGGCTTGCGGATCAGGGCCTCCAGCGTGGCGGTCTGGACCCGCGTGTACTTCTCGTCCGAGATGAAGAACAGCACCTCGTCGACCGGAATCATCTGGATGTTCTGGCCGACGGTGGCCTGAATCCAGCGCAGCTGCGGCGCGGCGTTGGGGTTCATCTGGCGGTTGAGCTGCTGCAGCAGTTGCTGCAGGCGGGCGCCGTCCTGAACGGGTTCGCCGGCGCGCTGCGACAAGCGCTTTTGAAGGCGTTGGGCCGTGACCGCCAAGCGCTCGCGTTCGGCCGGCTTCAACACGTAGTCGACCGCGCCCTGCTCGAAGGCTTCGACCGCGTACTGGTCGTAGGCGGTGATGAACACGATCTCGCAGCCTGGCCAGCCGTCCGGCGTCTCGTCGAAGCTGGGCAACTGGGCGATCGCGCGCGCCGCTTCCACGCCGGTCATGCCGGGCATGCGGATGTCCAGGAACACCAGGTCGGGGTGATGCTGCTCGGTGAGTTGCAGCGCTTCCTGGCCGTTCTTCGCTTCCGCGATGATTTGCAGCTCGGGCCACACCTCGGCCAGCCGGGCGCGCAATTGCTCGCGCATCAGCCGCTCGTCGTCGGCGATCAGCGCACGCACCGCGGGCGCGGCGGCCGGGGCGGGTGGGTTCATGCGGCTTCTCCTTCAGTCGCTTGGGCCAGGTAAGGCACCGTCAGCGTCACCACGGTACCGGCGGGTGTGTTGTCGGCCACCGTCATCGAGGCCTTGTTGCCGTACAACAGTTTCAGCCGTTCGCGAATGTTGTTCAAGCCCACACCGGTGCCGGCGGTCGCGCCTTTGCCGAAGCCCAGGCCAGTGTCGGCCACGGTCACCGCGAGTTTGCCGTGTTTGACTTCCGCGCGCACCGACAGCATGCCGCCTTCGGGCTTGGGCTCCAGGCCATGCTTGATGGCGTTTTCGACCAGGGACTGGATCATCATCGACGGGAACTCGGCCGAGTGCAGGCCCTCGGGCACGTTCACGTCGGTCCGCAAACGGTCTTCCATGCGCACCTTCAGAATCTCCAGGTAGGGCCGGATCATGGCCAACTCGCGCCCCAGGTTGTGGGCGCTGGGCTGGGCCTCGCGCAGGGTCGGCATCGAGGCCCGCAGCAGCGCGATCAGGTTCTTCTGCATGGTGCTGGCGCGCGGCGGGTCGGTTTCGATCAGGTGGTCGATGCTGGCCAGCGTGTTGAACAGGAAGTGCGGCTCCACCTGCGCCTGCATCGCCGCCATGCGCGCCTCGACCACCTGGCGCTTGAGCGATTCGGACTCGGCCGTCTCTGTGGCCTGCGCCGCCTTCACCTCGGCCTGCAGGCGGCCCTTGTAGGTGATCTTGGTGATGATCGACGCAATGATCCACAGCATCGCCAGGGTCGGCAGGTGGTCGCCGAGCTTGACCTTGTGCACGCGCGTTTTCGGCGCCCTGCCGGCGTCGGCCGAGGCCTGTTCGGCGTCGCGCCGGGCATCGTCCGCGGCGTCCTGCGCTTCCTGGCGCGCCTCGTCGATGGCGCCCATGATCTCGCGCCGCGCGGCTTCCACCGCGTCGGCAACGGCCTCCGACGTGGCGCCGGGCGGCAGCGTGATGCGCACGCCGCGCTCGGCCGCCGCTGCGGCGAGTTCCTTCACTTCGGCGGCGGCCGATGCCGCCGAGGCCGCGGCCTGCGAGGCCGACGCGGCGGGTGTGTTGCCTTTCTTGATGCGCACGCCGTCGCGGCCGATCGAGATTTCGATGTCGCCCTGATCGGGCCGGTCGATCTTGATCACCGGTTCGGCCTTGGCGGGACCGGGCCTGGATTCCGCCGGCTTCGGTGGGCTCTGTGGCTTCGGCGGCTTGGGCACCTCGCGCGGCAGCGTCGTCACCGTCTCGCTGATCGTCCACGTGAAGGGGGGCAGCTCGCTGACGATCGAAATGCCGATCAGCAGCAGCAGCGACAGCACGAAGAAGCGCTTCCAGCTGATGCCCACCAGCCAGTTGGCGTAGGCGTGGAACCAGCGCACCATGGCCGCGCTGAAGCGGTGCCAGGCCGAAGGGGCGAAGTTCGAAGCAGGGGAGGCGGCCATGGGGAAAGACGGTGCCGTTCGGTGCGCCGCGGTGGGCGATGGAGACCGAATGTACGGGCCGCACCGGCGCGCGCCAAGCCGCTTGCGACGGGCCGGCGCCGCCGCGCGACAGGGTGCGCCAGCGCCGGACAGCCCGAGCGGCCGGGCCGCCCGCTCCGGCGCGCCAGGCTACAAGAACGCCAGGCGCCGCGCGCTGCCGAAATTCCTCAGGTTCGGCAGCACGCCGTCGAGTTGCGCGTCGCTGGCGCCGAACCAGCCGAGCAAGGTCGCCGCGTATTGGTCGACCGAGGTGGTGGGCAGCCACCGGCCCTGCAATTCCCAAGCCTCCACGCCCACGTCGTTGGGGCCGCCGAGCACCAGCTCGGGGTAGCTGCCGTAGGTGGCGCCACCCCGCACCGCGCCGCCCAGCACCAGGTGCTGGTTGCCCCAGGCATGGTCGGTTCCGGTGCTGTTGTTGGGCTTGAAGGTGCGGCCGAAGTCGCTTTGTGTGAACGTGGTCACGGCGTCGGCCAGGCCGAGGTTCTTCATGGCGTTGTGGAACGCGCCCAGGGCGTCGCCCAACTCCTTCAGCAGGCGGGCATGGTCGCCCTCGGTCGGGCTGCCGGTGACGAGTTGGCCGCCGTGGGTGTCAAAGCCGCCCAACTGGGTGAAGAACATCTGCCGGTTGCCGAGCACGGTGGCGTTGCCGGCCACCAGCTTGGCCACCTGGTAGAGCTGGTTGCCCAGGCGGGTCGTGACCCGGCCATTGGCGATGATGGGCGCAAAGGCGGCATTTATCTGCGCCGACGCATCGGTGTCGCCGGGCTGGGTCTTGACCAGCCCGGACAAGCGCTGCGACAGGCCGAAGGCGTCGCGCTGCATTTGCGACTGAGCGGTGGCCAGAGCGATCTCCTGGGGTTGGGCATAGAGCGAATCGAGCGCGGCCTTGCGCAACTGCATCGGCGTCCAGCTCAGGTCGGCCGGCAAGGTGCCGTAGGCGCCAAAGGTGGAGCCAGGCAGCGGCAACACCAGCGGCGGCCTCAAGGTTTCGAGCCCGAAGCGGCCGTTGCCGCCCACCGAGATGACCGGGTTGATCGTCGCCAGCGCCTGGCTGGCGCGGCCGCCCCAGCCGGTGCGCATCATGGCGTCGGTGCTGCCGGTTTCCCACAGCACCTGCTGGTCGGAATGGGAGAACAGGCTGTCGGGAATGATCTCGCTGTTGTCCGGCGCGGCGCGGAACTGCGCCTTGGTCAAGGGCGCGAACAACGGGCCGACGTTGAACACCGGCGCCAGCTTGCCCTCGGTCCACACCGGGCCCAGCGACGCCAGCGACGGATGCAGGCCGTAGTCGCTGCCGGCCAGGTTGAGCAGGCTCGCGCGCGGCAAGGCCAGCCCGGCGCGCACCCCGCTGTACTGCGAATGACGCGTCGCGTCGGTGGGCACGATGGTGTTCAGGCCGTCGTTGCCACCGTACAGGAACACGCACACCAGCGCCTTGTAGTCGGCCGCATAGGCCGGCTTGGCGCCCAGCAGCAACTGGCCGATGCTGGCGGCGCCCAAGGCGCCGGCCAGCGCGGTGCCGGAGGTCTTGAGCCAGCGCCTGCGTTGCAGGTCGATGGTGCGGGCGGCGTCGTTCTTCATGGGGTTCTGTTGGCTCTGCTTGTTCATGACGGCCTCCTCAGCGCTGGACCTGGTATTGGGGTGACGCGAACACCAGGTAGGCCGCGGCCTTGACCCGGTTGCGCTGCCAGTTGGCGGCGTCGGTCGATGCGGTCCACCACGAGACCGCCTTGATCACCTCGGCACGCGGCGTGGCCGCAAGCGCCTGGCCGGTGGCCAGCAGCGCCAACCGGTCGACCAGTTTGGCGGCGTCGGCGGCGTCGGTCAGGAAGGCGCTCAGGTCGATCTTGGTGCCCACCGCCGCAGGCACGTTGGCTTCGGCCGTCGAGCCGTCCCAGTCGACCAGGTAGGTCAGGTAGTTGAGCCGCTGCAGTGCGCCGCTGGCGTTGTGAATGCCGAACGCCGGGCCGACCAGCGCGGTGCCGGCCACCGGGTAGTCGGGCGGGTAGAAGTTGAACACCGACGGTGGGCGGAACATGTGCTGGCTGAGCAGGTCGCCCCACCACCAGCCGAGCGCGTCGCCGTCGGTCCGGCCGTTGAGCGCGCGCAGCACGCCGGTGAACATCAGCACCGGCGGGCGCAGTTGGCCGCCACTGGCGCCGCGGGTCGCCGAGCGGGCGTCGACATCGAGCAGCACGGCCGCCACGGTGGCGGCCAGGTCGCCGTTGGTGCCGGTCCCGAAGGTCTTGGCGCCGCTGGTGTAGCGGCCGCTGCTGAAGGCTGCCGAAACCCGCTGCACATAGGCCGGCTGCGGGTTGCTCGTGACCAGGTGCTGGATCAACTGCCTGGCGATGAACGGCGCGATGTTGGGGTGGGCCATCAGGCTGTCGAGCACGCTCTCCAGCGCGCTGGGCGCGGTGCTGGCGGCGTTGACCTTCAGGCCGCTCAGCAGCGGCCGCTCGACGGTGTCGTGGAACGCGGCCGCGGGGACCATGTCGCCGCCGTAGTAGCGGCAGTTGGCACCGGTCGGATAGCAGCCGTAGCTGGTGCTGCCACCGGCGGGATAGGTCCAGCCGGTCAGCGCGTAGGCATAGTTGCGCACCATGTCGTTGGTGTAGGTGGAGGCGCAGACACCGCCCTTCAGGCTGCCGTCGGCATTGAGCTGGCAGGTACCAATGGCAAACAGTTGGAGCAACTCGCGGGCGAAGTTCTCGTTCGGCGCGGCCTTGTCGTTGTTGGCGTTGTTGAGGTAGTCGCCCATCACCGGCGACAGCGCGACCTTCTTGAGCACCTGGCGGTAGTTGCCGAAAGCGTTGTCCAGCAGCGCGTTGTGGTAGTTGCGCTGGCCGTAGGTGCCCTCCAGCGTGGTGCCGGAGATCACGACGATCTGCTGCAAGGCCAGCGCCACGCGCTGGCGCAACTGGTCGGGCTGGGCCAGCGCGCTGCGGTAGAAGTCCCAGACCAGCGGCTGCGACGAGAACCAGTCGCGCCAGCAATTGGGCCCGGCATAGGCGGGCTGGTCGCAGAAGAAGGTGCCGACGGTGCTCTTGTGGATCGCGTCACCGTTGCCGCTGGTGTAGCGGGTGTTGCTCAGGGCCATCTGGCCAGACACCCAGTTCACCGCCCCCTGGGCCTTGATGTCGGCCACCAGGGCCTCGTTCGGGCCGAACGTGGCCTGGTGCGCGAGGCTGACGGCGTCGAACTGCGTCGCGGGTGCGGGTGCCGGTGCCGGTGCCGGCGCTGGCGCTGGCGCTGGCGCAGGAGCGGGTGCCGGTGCAGGAGCCGGTGCCGGGGGAGGCTTGGGCCGTCTGGCCCGTTCGGCGGATTCATCGGGTGAAAGCGATGCGTCGGCGATGGGCGCCGGCGCGTCGCCCGGCGAACCGGCGCCACCGCACGCCACCAGGGTCGCTGCCAGCAACGGGCC
>JAYSVE010000897.1:0-2807 GCA_043718725.1 Methylibium sp. | reverse complement strand
GCGTGGTGATGTCGCTCATGAGCTTGCTGCCGCCCAGCACCAGGTTGGAGATCGGGCACGACACGAAGGCGTCGTTCGGCTCGACCAGGACCACATCGATTTTGTAGTCGGACAGCAGCCGCAGGTACTTGGCCGCGGTGGCGCCGCCGTAGCCACCGCCCACCACCAGCACCCGCGCCTTGTCGGGCGTGCCGGCCTTGTTGATGGATTCAATCGCACCGCCGGCGCACCCCGCCAAGCCGAGTGCGCCCCAACTGCCGGCGGCTTTGAGCCAATCACGTCGTTGCAGGTTCATGGCGGCCCCTTCACTTCTTCTGAGCGGCGAAGTACGCCGCGAGTTGTTCGGTCTGGGCGTCACTGTAGCCCTTGGCGATCTGGTGCATCACGGTGGCGCCGCGGCTACCGGCCTTGAACGCCTTCATCTGCTCGACCAGGTAGGCGGCCGGCATCCCCGCCAGGCCAGGCACCGCCGCACCGTCGATGGCACGACCACCGCTGCCGTGGCAACTGGCGCAGGTGGCGGCCAGGCTGCGCGCCTGCAAGGCCTGGGCGGTTTGCGCCTGGGCCGCACCCAGGCCGGCAAAGCCCAGGGCAAGTGCGCCCAGGCAGCCCGGGAACCACATCGTCAGCGATCGTTTCATAGGGTCACCTCGGTCCATGCGAATGGGGTTGAATGTATTGCGCCGCCAGGTCGGGCGGCATCGGCGAGTCAAGCAGCGTGCAACTCATGCGCAACGCATCGGCCGCCTCGATCGCCAGCCGGCCACCCTCACTGTGTTTGACCGCCGCGTTGACCCAGGCGCGCACGATCACCGGGCGCTGCAGCCAGGGCAGCGACTGCATCTGGCGCAGCGCCTGGACCAGGGCGTCGACATCCGGGGCCGGGTCGCACGGCGGCATCGCCACCCGAGTGGCCCACACCTGCATCACGGCCGCATACCAGGGCGCATGGCCCTTGCTTTCGATCGTGCCGCTGGGCACCAGGCGGGCCAGGAAGGCGCTGTAGCGGGCGATCGCGTGCACGTCGTCCTCTGGCATTTGCGAGAACGACACATCGGCGGCGGCGGGCACGGCCAGGGCGGTGTGCTGCCCCAGCCGCTCACGCATCAACAGCCAGTGCAGCGTGTCGATCGGCCACGCGGCCCCGCGCGCGCGGATGATTCGGCGCGCCGCTTCGAGCAACAACTGGCGCTCGTTCAAGGACTTGCGCGCCATGCGCACCAACAGTTTTTCGAACCACGGCAGGCGGTCGACCGCGGCCAGCTCCACCACCGCGTCACGCAGCGCGTAGGCTTCCGGGTTGCCTGCGGTTTCAACCTGCCATGCCAACGCCGGCCTGCGGCTGCCGGCCGGCACCAGCAAGGCCAGCAAGCCCGCACGCAGGCCCGTGGCGTTGTTGACCCGCGCCAGCAACTGTGTGGACGAGGCATCGGCTCGGTGAGTGGCCCCTGGCTTGTGGGGGGTGTCCAGCATCTTGATCTCCGCGAGACCCGCTCAGGGCTCGTCTCAGAAAAGTCTCTCTTCGTCTCAAAAGGCACCCGCCTCGCGAAACCCGAACCATCCGGCCAGCAAGCAGGTGGGAAACTGCCGCAGGGCAAGGTTGTACTCCATCACGGCGTCGTTGAACCGGCTGGCATCAACCTGCAGCGCCGCCTCGACGTGCGAGATTTGTGCATTCAGGTCGGCCAGGTCCGCGCCGGGCTCGACTGGCATGGGCCAACGGCCGCGGGTTTCCCGCAGAATCGACTCGGCCAGACGCAGGCTCGCCAGCACGCCGGCGGCGCCCGGGCGGGCGGCGGCCAGATTGAGCGCCGCATGTGCCTGATCGGCAGCCGCCTGCAGCCCGGGCATGTCCTGGCCAGCCACGGTGGGAAACGTTGCCAGTGCGTCGATCTGGCTCCGCAGCAAGCCGTGGCGCTGCCGCAGTTGCCGGGCCAGCGGCTCGAAGCTGCGCAAAATGGCATTGCGCAGCCGCATCAGCCGGTTGTACGCGCCGACCATCCAGAACAGCAACACGGCGGCCAGCGCGAGCAAGGTGATCTGCAGCTTGCTCATCAATGCCCCACAACGAGCGTCAGGTGCGAAGCCACGCGGGCGCCATTTCAGCGTTGCGGCTCGGTGTCCTGGAACGCGCGATCGCCATGGGTCTGCCAGGCCTTGTGGCCACGGGCACGCAACGAGCAGGCCGGGCACCGCCCGCAGCCATAGCCCCAGGCGTGGCGGTGGCTGCGGTCGCCCAGGTAACAGGTGTGGGTGTGTTCCTCGATCAGCGTGTTCAGCGCCGCGCCGCCCAGTCTTGCGCTCAAGGCCCAGGTCTGGGCCTTGTCCAGCCACATCAGCGGTGTCTCCAGCGTCATCGGCGTGTCCAGGCCCAGGCTCAGCGCGACTTGCAGCGCCTTGAGGGTGTTGTCACGGCAGTCGGGGTAGCCGGAGAAGTCGGTCTCGCACATGCCGCCGACCAGCACGTTCAAGCCGCGCCGGTACGCCACCGTGGCCGCGAAGGTGAAGAACAGCAGGTTGCGCCCGGGCACGAAGGTGTTGGGCAGGCCGTTTGCGCTCATCTCGATGGCGCGCGCGTCGGTCAATGCCGTGTCGGAGATCTGCCCCAGCAGCGACAGATCCAGCACATGGTCCTGCCCCAACCGCGGCGCCCAGGCCGGGAACCTGGCGCGCAACTCCTGGACCACGATCAGGCGCGCCTCCAGCTCGACCAGGTGGCGCTGCGCGTAGGCGAAGCCGATGGTTTCGACATGCGCAAAGCGCTCCAGCGCCCAGGCCAGGCAGGCGGTGGAATCCTGGCCACCGGA
>JAYSVE010000896.1:0-6575 GCA_043718725.1 Methylibium sp. | reverse complement strand
TCTTCGCCAGCACGTTCTCGACGCCCTTGAGCGTATAGGCACTCGCCGCCGCCGACAGCGCGCCCTGCACGATGGCGACCTTGTTCGACTTGCCTTTGCAAGCCTGCACCACGGCGGTGGTCGCCTTCTCGCCGATGTCGACCCAATCGACGCCGACATAGACCACCGACGAATAGTTGGAGCGCATGTTGATCTGCACCACCTGGATGCCCGCTTCCTCGGCGCGCTGAAGCAGCTTGGCGTAGGTCTGCACATCGGGGTTGTGGACCACCATCACGTCGGGCTTCTCGCTGATCAACGAAGTGACGGCCTGGGCGCCGGCGTTGGTGTTCCAGTTGGGATCGCGCGCGATGACCTTGACGCCCAGCGGCTCGAGTTCCTTCTTCAGGCCTTCGTACCAGCCCTGCGCCAGGTCGAACCCCATGGCCACAGGGACAAAGGCGACGGTCTTGCCTGCCAGCGTGCCCTTGTAGCCGGCGCGGAACGGCTCGTCGATGCCCTTGCCCTGCGCGAAGGCCGTCTGGCCGAGGCTCAGCCCGACCAGCAAGGTGGCGGCGCTCAATGTGGCTGTTTTCAGGACCGTCTTGAATCGGGAAGATGGGGTGCTCAGTGTCATGGTTGTCTCCGGTGGAACCAAGTGGTGGAATGTGGCTGCCTGCGCGCGGCAGCCTTCGGGTGCGCAACCGCCGGCGTCAGATGTCTCCCTGCTGGGCGGTTTCTTCGTTGCGCGGATTGAGGAAGGAGTCGATCAGGATGGCGATCAGCAAAATCACGCCCTTGACCAGGTTCTGGGCCGAGTACGACACGTCGAGAATCGTCATGCCGTTGAGCAGGGTGCCGATCAGCAAAGTGCCGATGACGACGTTGACGACCCCGCCGCGCCCGCCCGACAGGCCAATGCCGCCGAGCACGACGACCAGGATCACGTCATAAATCATGGTCGAGTTGTAGATGCGCGTGGGCATGCTGTTGACCGAGGCGGCCATCACGAAGCCGGCCAGGGCGCCGATCAGCGCGGCCAGCGTGTACTGCAGCACGATCACCGGGCGCGTCGGGATGCCGGTGGTGCGCGCGCCGAAGGGGTTGTCGCCGATCGCGTAGACGTAGGTGCCCAGGCGCGTGCGGCGCAAGAACAGCGATACGCCGACCGCCACCAGAGCGAACATGACGACCGGCATCGGCACGCCGAGCAGCGTGCCGCGGCCGACGAATGCCAGCGCGTCAAGCGGCGGGCTCCAGGACACCACGTCGAGCCGAAAGAATGCCACCTGGCCGAGGCCGGCGAGAAACAGGCCCGAGGCCAGCGTGGTGAACAGCGACGGCACTTCCGCGTAGGCGATCAACCAGCCGTTGACCAGCCCGAACACCAGTGCGAGCGCCACGGCCGCCAGGATGGCCACCGGCACCGAGTGCCCGTCCTGCACCATTTGCAGGATCAGGCCGGCGGGTACCGCCAGCACCGCCACCATCGAGATGTCGATGCCGCGCCCGATCACGATGATGGCCATTGCCAGCCCGAGGATGCCCAGAATCGCCACGTTCTGCAGCAGGCCGAGCAGGTTGCTTGCGGCGAAGAAGCCCGGCAGGAAAAGCGCGAATCCGATGAACAGCAGCACGAAGATCGTGAACACGATCATCTGCTGGGAGATGCGTTGGGCTCTCATGCGGGGCTCCGGGGGTGGGCGTTCAGCGATCGACGAACCGGGTCGGGCGCTTGGCAAAAACGGTGTCGAGCGCGCCGTTGAAATCTCGCGTGGCGGCGCAGCGCAAGAAGGCCGCCGCCTCGGCGTCGAGCTGTTCGCGCAGGCTCGCCTGCTGCGAGCCGCGCAACAGATTTTTCATTTCGCCCAGGGCGTGTGTCGGCCCGTTCGCCAGGCGCAGCGCCAGCTGCTGTGTCTGTGTGTCGATCTCGGCCGCCGGCACGACGCGATTCACAAGCCCGAGCCGCAACGCCACGTCGGCGGCTAGCGTTTCGCCGAGCAGCGCGATCTCGAGCGCCTTGCGCAGGCCCACGAGGCGCGGCAACGGCAACGACCACGACGATGAGCCATCGCCAGCTCTCGGGCACCTTGTAGTCGGACAAACGGGCGCGGCTGAAACGCGCGAACTCGTCGGCATAGGCGTCATTGGCGTCACCCGCGCTGCCGCTGTCGAAACTGCGCAGTGCCACGAAGACGTGCACGCGCTCGCCCGGCACCGGACACGGCGTGCCGATGCCCGCGCCTTCCAGCATCGCTGGATGGTGCGCGAGCACAGCTTCGACTTCGGCCGGGTTACCTTTGTAGCCGCCACGGTTGATGACATCTTTGAAGCGGTCGAGCAGGCACAGGAAACCGTCGGCATCCAGGCGTCCCAGGTCACCGCTGCGCCAGTAGCTCCCCACGAAACTGTCGGCGGTCGCAGCGGCGTTGTTCCAATAGCCGGGTACGGCCATCGGGCCTTTGATCCAGACCTCGCCGCTGTCGCCGTCGGGCAATTCGCGGCCACTGGCGTCCATCACGGCAAGTTCCCCACAGGACACCGCGCGGCCCACGCTGTCGCCGTGGGACGGCCCGGCATCGGCAGGCATGATCGTCGCCGGTGAGGTGGTCTGCGTTGCGCCGCAAGCGTTCATCAGGATCAGCCCCGGGAGCTGCAGCGCCAGCTCGGCGATGGTGGCGGGTGGCATCGGCACGCCACCGAAGGCACCGATGCGCCAGGCCCGCAAATCATGCGCGCGCAGGTCGGCGCGAAGCAGGCACAGCTTGTACATCGCCGGCACCATCACCGTGTGGGTGCCACGTTCGCGCGCCGCCAGCGCCAGAAAGTCGGCCGCCTTGAAGGCCGGCAGAAGCAGCAACGTACCGGCGCAGCGCAGCATCGTCGCGAGCTGGGCGATCAGGCCGGTGACATGGCTGAGCGGCACGCAGACCGTCGAACGGTCGGCCTCGGTGAAGCCGATCGCAAGCTCGTAGTGCATGGCCGAATGCACGATGTTCAGATGTGTGAGCGTCGCGCCCTTGGGCCGGCCCGTGGTGCCCGAGGTGCAGAGGATCGCGGCCACGTCGTCTTCGGCAGCAGCGTGCGCTGCCATCGTCGGCGCGTCCGCAAACCACGCAGCCGGCGCGCATTCAGCAGGGCCTTCAACCACACCCGCGCGCCGGCGCAAGGCGGGGGTCTCGCCGACTGGCGGCAGGCGCGGCTCGAGCTCGCGGTCGACGAACACGAGCACGACGCCGCAGTCGTTCAACGCGTGGGCCAGTTCGGGAGTCTGCGACCGCGCGCTCAGCGGCACGACGATCGCGCCCAGCTTCGCGCACGCCAGCGCGGACAGTACGAACGGCACGCCGTTGTCGAGCAGCAGTGCCACGCTGTCTCCGGCAACGACGCCCTGGACCTGCAGCCCGCCCGCAAGCCGGGAACACAGCGCATCCAGTTGCCGCCAGCTAAGCCGCTCGGCGCCGCACACCAAGGCCTCGCCGGCGCCACGACGCGTTAGGGCCTCGGCAAGCATCTGCGCGTCGCTGCCCGGCCGCTGCGCGAAGCATTGCATCACCCGATCGCCGAAATGCCGCTCGCGGCGCGGCGCAGGCCGGCGCGGTGGCGGCAGGCTCGCCGGGTTTGTGGGGGGGCGGGCGTCATGCGTTGCTCTTGTGAAGGCGCGGCAACGGCGCCGCTGTCGGCCGCGGCGACAACCCATTCATCAGCACCGCCGTGCTGTGCCGCGCCACCTCCTCGGCGCTCAACGGGCCCTGCGGGTTGAACCAGCGACCGATCCAGCTCAAGGCGCCGGCCAACGTGAACGCAGCGAGCTTGGCGTCGCAAGGCGCGAGTGAACCTTCGGCGATGCCTTGCTCAATCAGGGCGCGGAACTCGTGGTCAAGCTCGGCCTTGAGGCGTCGAAGTTTCTTGCGACTTTCGGGTGCCAACGGATCTTCGCCGACGCGGATCAGGCACATGCCGAATTCGCGCGTCACGATCAGAACGTATTCGTGCATCGCCGCCTTGAGCTTGTCCAGCGCCGTGCCGCCGGACGCGGCCGCGGCGGCGATGGCCGAGCGCAGCAACTCCAGGCCCAGGCGGACGCACTCGAACAGAATTTCCTCTTTGTTCTGGACGTAGTAGTACAGCGTGGGCTTCGTGACCTGCAGCCGCTTGGCGACCATCGCGAGCGAGGTGGCGTGGTAGCCGAATTCGTTGAACAACTGGGCCGCGGCACGCAGAACGGCGTCGCGCTTGATCGCGCGCTCCTGCTCTCGGTCAAGCGATCGCGCCCAAGGGGACGCGACGATCGGTGCACCAACCAAAATGGTCTCCTTCCGAGGCCACGTCGAAGCGCTTGACGCTACACCCGGGTCGCAGTCTTTCTTTCGGGGAAAAAGAGTTACCCATGGGTAACAAGCAAAGCGATGTTCGGCGCTTACGGCCGATTTCGCAAGCGTGCGGTTCTAAGGAATTCCCTGATGACCGCGACACTTCGTTTGCGCTGCCGGCGGTTGACGCCGGCCATTCGTGGCATTTGTCGTCCGCGCAGCGAGCGTCGTTCGCGATGGGGTTTTGCGTACTGTCCGAGCGATCCGGGCATGGGCAAGCACCGGGCTGCGCTCCTGCCACCGAAGCCGAAGCTCAGAGCACGCGGAAGGTTTGCGAGCCGTCGCTCAACACGATGTCCGCGAACTCGGCCCGCGCCGTGCCGTGCTGGAAGCTGCTGAGCGCGATCAGCCACACGCGAACAATCCGATCCGCAGGCGCGCCCATGGCGGCCAGCACATCGGCATGGACATGGCGTTCTTCGGAACACCACTGGCCCAGGCGTTCATTCCCCGAGCGCACCACCCAGTGCGTTTCGCGCGCCGTCCAGGCGTGGATCGGGCAGTGGAAATATGTTTCGGGTGTGAGTTGCGAACTCCAGATCCAGGTCAAATCGCGGCCGTTGTCGAACTCGGTCGCAATCGAGATGTAGTCGTGCGTCTGCGGTCGGTCTTCGGCAATGCTGCTGGGGCATTCGGTGACGCGCCAGCGCCACGAAAGCCGCGTGCCCGGGTTCAGCTCGCAGCTGACCGGTGCACAAACGATGCCTTGATCGTCGCGGGAATCGACCGCGATCATAGGCTCGCCCGATGGCCCGAAGGCGTCGGAGAAAATATCGGCTGTGCCGGTCTCCAGCAGGTAGTCCCAGTTGGCTGGCGGCGCACGGGGTGCGCGCAGTCGTGCGATTTCTCGGCTGATCAACGGCGGCTGCAAGTTGCTGTCATCCAGGGCCGCAAGTGCATTGGCGGCGTCGCCGCGCCATGCGATGGCAAGCACATCGATGCCGCCGGTCAGACGGCGGTACAGAGATTCGCTGGTCGCGAGATCGCCCAACGCGTTCTTCCACATGCCCATGTAGATTCCCAACTCAAGCTCTCCGTCGACGTCCGCCACGAAGGTGCCTGTGTCGCAGGTTGGGTTGACAACACGACCGCCGGGCGCGATCCGGGCGCACAGATGTTGGCGCGGCCCTCCATAGAGAGTCGGATCTCGTGGGCTCCATTGCACTCGTCCGCTGGCGAACAAACTGTAGGCTTGGCCGGCCTTCACGCGTATGCCGGTGCCGTGCCATGGCACATCGTTCGCATGCAATCGGACGACATGAGCCGCGCTGATCGTTTCGCGCACGAAGGAGGCGGAAAGTGCCGCCACCCAGCGGTTGGCGACGTCGGCAAAGTCAGCATCCATAGGCGCATTGCGTCGTTGTGTGATCATAGAGGCTCAACATGTCGCGGTCCTCGAAAATGCGCATGCGCGGTAGTGCGGCCGGGTGTTCACTCTGACGTTGCATGCGGAAATGACGGGGGCGATGCAGTCGACGGAGGCTTGAGCCTTCTCGCGTCTCTCAATGAGTCCATCGTCGGGATCGCATCCAGCAAGGGGATACTGCCACGAGTGGCGGACCATTGTGCACGCTCGTTCATCGCAACACGCTGACTGTGTTCTTCTGGCCTTTCGTAGCCCCCGCTTTGGCCCGCTCTCCTCTACGGCGGCGCACCGGGTTGCCCGCGTCGCGGACGCTTGACCTCGAACAGTGCCTCGCCGCGCCGCCGCCGAATCCGACCCAGCAGAGTTGCCGACAGTCGAGGTGGTTTCTGCCGCCCCGTAAATGGCACCGAAATCCAGAGCCTATGCCCCGTCCGTATGATCCGCCCCGGCGTCCATCGAACGTCCGCCCAGCAAACCACCAGGAGCACGAGCATCGCCACCAAACCCGACACTGGCAAGACGACCGAGGTCAAGCCCAAGACTAAGACGCGCACCCCGAATTCAGGGTTTGCGAAGCCGATGACGCTCAGCCCGGCGCTGACTGCGGTCATCGGCGCCGGCCCCGCACCGCGCACCGAGGTCACCAAGAGGATTTGGGACTACATCAAGGCCCACAAATTGCAGGACGCCGAGAAGCGCACGCTCATCAACGCGGACGACAAGCTATTCGCCGTATTCGACAAACGCCAGGTCACGACGTTCGAGATGACTCGGCTGGTGAACGCGCACTTGAGCTGACCACGAGTTGATCGCAAGGCAGCGACCCGTTCGGCACGCAGGAGAAGCGGGTGTCACGG
>JAYSVE010000895.1:0-2812 GCA_043718725.1 Methylibium sp. | reverse complement strand
TAGGTCAGCGCGAACACGCCGGGAATGAAGAACAGGATGTACAGGACCAGGTCGATCGTGGCCTGCGTGCGCGGCTCGAAGAACCCGTACAGCACATCGCCACGCACATGGCCGGCCTTGGCCAGCGTGTAGGCGCCGGCCATCATGAACAGCGTGCCGTACAGGATGATCATGACGTCGAACGCCCAGGAGTGCGGCTGGTCCAGCACATAGCGCGAGAACACCTCCCACGAGATCATCAACGTGAGGACGACGATCAACCACGAAAACGCCTGGCCCACGAAGGTGCTGATCTTGTCGATCGTCAGGAGCAATTGCTGCATGTCTTGGTCCACTGAAAACAAATCAGCCACCCGGTTTTCGCCCGGGTGGCCGACGAAAGAAGCGGAGTACTCAGGTTCTCCCGAGGCCCTGCCTACTTGGCTCCGAAGAAATGGCTCACCGACATGCGACGGCTGATGTTGGTGTCCTGATCCCACTTGACGACGCGCTCGGCAAAGGCCTTCTGGGACTCGGCGATCTTCTTGAACAGCGGGTTCTCCGCCGACTTCTTCTCGACGATCCCGCTCCACAGGGTGAGCTGGCTCTGCAGCACGGAATCGGGCGTCTTGTAGAACTTGACCTTGTCCTTGACCTGCAACTCGATGTAGTCCTTCGAGTAACGGTCGATGGCCTTCCAGGACAGGTCGGACGAGGCCGCCTCAACCGCGTTGTCGATGATGGCCTTCATCTTTGCAGGCAGGGCGTCGAACTTGGTCTTGTTGAAGGTGATCTCGAAGGTCTCGGCACTCTGGTGATAGCTCTGCAGCATGCAAACCTTGGACACGTCGGGGAAGCCGAGGATGCGGTCGCTGGTGGCATTGTTGAACTCGGCGCCGTCGAGCAGGCCGCGGTCCAGGGCCGGCACGATCTCGCCGGCCGGCAGCGCGTTGACCGCCGCACCCATCGCAGTGAACAGGTCGATGGCCAGGCCGTTGGTGCGGAACTTCAGGCCCTTGAAATCTTCCGGCTTGGTAATTGGCTTCTTGAACCAGCCCAGCGGCTGCGTCGTCATCGGGCCGCAAAGGTAGGACACCACGTTGCCGCCGATCGAGGCGTAGAGCTCTTGCAGCAGTGCCGCGCCGCCGCCGTACTTGTGCCAGGCCAGCAGCATGTTGGCATCCATGCCGAACATCGGGCCGGAGTTCCACAGCGCCAGCGCGTTCTGCTTGCCGTAGTGGTAGCCGAGGATGCCGTGGCCGCCGTCGAGCGTGCCCTTGGACACCGCTTCGAACAGGCCGAAGGCCGGCACCACCGAACCGGCGGGCAGCACCTCGATCTTGAGGTCGCCACCGGTCATGTCGTTGACCTTCTTGGCGAAGTCCTGTGCGTACTCGTGGAAGATGTCTTTGGACGGCCAGGTGCTCTGGAAGCGCAGGCTGATGGGGCCGGCCTGTGCCTTGGCGAGCATCGGGGCGGCGAGCGCGCCGGTGGCGGCAACGCCGGTGGCGGCCTGCCGGAGGAACTTGCGGCGCTGGGCCGGTTTAGCTTGGGACATGAAATCTCCTTGAAGGGGGTATCGAAGTCGAGCCGAGCGCAGTACACAGGAATGGCTCGCGCAACCACGTAGTTTGCCCCGCCAGGGTGGTCTTGCACCACTGGGTGAAACCCGCCAGCCAGCGTTTTCAAGATACCGTCCGAGCCCCGAACGGCATCGACGCCACCGGGCGTCAGCGGTCCGGGTCGACCTCTGAGCGGCGCGCCTCGCCGGGTGGTGTTCAAGGAGTTGTGACCTGGGCGGAGGAATGGCGCCAGGCCGGCCCACGGCGCATGCGGCGGGCCGGCGCGGCGGGCGGTCCTATTGCTTTAGCCTTACTGTTTGGCCGCTTCGATCTGGACCAGCAGCCGAATGTTGTCGGGCAGGCCCATCTTGACGCCGTAGTCCATGCCCCATTGGCTGCGCTGGATCGTGGCCTCGAAATCGCCGCCGCACACTTCACGCTTGAGCATCGGGTGGTCGTAGCAGTTGAAGTGGGTCGCGTTCAGGGTGACCGGCATGGACTTGCCGAGCATCGTCAGCGAACCGGCCACGGCGGCGACCTTGGCGCCGTCAAAGGTGAACTTGTCGCCGACGAATTTGGCGGTCGGGTTCTCGGCAACGTTGAAGAAGTCCTTGCTCTTCAGGTGGCCGTCGAGCGGGCCGACGCCGGTGCTGATGGATCCCACATCAAAGGTGATGTCGGCCTTGCCGGTCTTGGCCACGCGGTCGATCGTGACCGAGCCTTCCTTCTTGTCGAAGCGGCCGCGCAAGGTCGAGGTGCCAAAGTGCTTGGCCTCGAAGGTGACGAAGGTGTGGGTCGGGTCGATGGCGTAGGTGTTGACTTCGGCGTGGGCCAGCGTGGCGGCGGCCAGCATGGCGGTGGCGATCAGGGTGTTTTTCATGGGCATTTCCTTGGAGTGGGTTGCGAAAGGGGTTGAAGAAGAATCACAGGGCGCCGACGCCGGTCAGCGCCAGCTTGAATTTCACTTGCACATCGTTGGCCACCATCGAGGTATCGGCCCAATCGCCGTCGCCGACCTTGAATTCGAGCCGCTTGAGCACGAAGGCGCCGGTCGCGAGCGTCGTGCCGGCGGCCTGGGTCAACGCCACCGGCACCAGCACCTCGCGCACCTGGCCCTTGATGCTGAGTTTGCCGGCGATCTCGAACCGGCCCGGCCCGGCCGCCTTCGCGCCGGTCGACTGGAACGTGGCCTGCGGCACGCGTTTGCTGTCGAACCAGGCCGGCTTGGCCAGCTCGGCCAGGGTTTCGGCGTCGCCGATCTGGGCGCTGGC
>JAYSVE010000894.1:0-6580 GCA_043718725.1 Methylibium sp. | reverse complement strand
TCCATCACCACCTTCTTCGCCATCTCCAGCCCGAACCCGCCGACGAACACACCCAGCCGTCGGAACACGGCCTCTTCGGCCGGGTGCAGCAATGAATGACTCCACTGCAGCGCCGCGCGCAAGGTCTGCTGCCGCACGGGTGCGCCTCGCTTTCCGTTGGTGAGCAACCCCAACGCTCGTTCAGCGAGTTCGCCAGCGCCGCGACCCCGAGATGCGGCACACGCGCCGCCGCCAGCTCGATGGCCAACGGCAACCCGTCGAGCTGCCGACACAGTTCCACGACCGTCGCGACGTTGCCTGCTGCCAGGTCGAAGTACCGATCCGCCGCCTGTGCGCGCTCAACGAACAGCGCTACCGCGCCGAACGCGATGGCTTCGTCGACGGTGGCTTCGGCTCCGGGTGAGGCCAGCGACTCCAGGTGGAAGATCCATTCCCCCCTGCACCTCAGTGGCGCCTGGCTCGTGACCAGCACGCGCACCTGCGGCCCAGCCTCGGCCATGCTCGGCGCCAAGCGCGCCACCTCGTCCACCAGGTGCTCGGCGTTGTCCAGCGCGAGCAGAACGTTCATGCCTCGCAGTGCCGCCATGAGTCCCTTGAGCGGGTCGCCGCTGCCGATCTGCACGCCCAGGGCGCTGGCGATGGTGGGCGCCACCAGCGTCGCATCGGACAGCCCGGCCAGTTCGACCCAGCACACGCCCTGTTCATACTCGCCTTGCCGGCGCAGAAGCAGGTGCTGGGCCAGCCGCGTCTTGCCCATGCCGCCGGCGCCGGTGATGGTGACGAGCCGGTGCCGCTGCACCATGTCGGCGAGTTCGGCCAGATCGTCGTCGCGGCCGATCAGCGCCGGCAGCGCGCCTGGCAGGCGGGTGTCGTGCGGGTCCGGCGCCGAAACGTTCGCTGTGGGCGACGACGCCGTTGAATCGGGGCCTGGTGTCGGTGCCGGCTCATCGTCCAGGACGGCTGCGAACCGGTAGCCCCGCCCCGGGACGGTGGCGATGGTCGCGGGGCCGAGCAGCTTGCGCAGTGCGGTCACCTGAAGCTGCAACTCGACGTCGGTCGCGGCCAGGTTCGGCCAGACGATGTCGAGCAGTTCGTTCCTGCCGACCACACGATCGCGCCGTTCGGCCAGCGCGAGCAGCACGTCGAGTGCCGCCTCGCCGATCACCGCGCGCTGGTCGTCGAGCAGCAGCTGGCGGTCGGCGGTGCGCAGTTCAGCGCGGCCGAAACGCAGCGACGGCGCGGCGCCGGGCAAGTTCGGCAGCACGAGCCGGTAGCCGCGCTTGGGCAGCGTGCGCACGATGCGGTGGTCGTGGTCGCGCAGCGCCTGGCGGATCTCCTTGATGCACTGCACCAGGCTGTCGTCGGTGACGACCGTGTCGCGCCACACGGTCTCCATCAGCTGGCTCTTGGTGACGACGCTGCCGGCGTTTTTCCAGAGCTGTTCGAGCACCGCCAGGGTCTGCGGGCGCAGCGGCACTTCGGTGCCACACGACTGGCGCAGCAGTCCTTCGACCGGATCGAATTCGAAACCCGGCAAGGCCTGGCGGCCACTACTGCCCGCTGTTCTGTCGATGCCGTCAATACTTTGAATCTGCATGTTCAGGTGCTCGCGGTATTCCATGTGGCCTCGGCCTGGGTTGTGAGGCTTGCCCGGCTCCCCGAGTGCGAGCGCCGCCCAAACACCGCGCAACCCTACTCCACGAGCTGGGATTTCGCAACGCGGTGGGGCTTGCAAGCTGGCCCGGCCTGACCCCGTCCTCCCTCCCGTGGCCTCCCACCTTCTCTCCCCGACCCTTCACCCCTTCGCCTCCTTCTTTCGCCACTTCTTCGGCCGGCTTTCGTGACGGGCCCGCCGCACCGCGACACGATGCCGGTGCCGGAAGTCCCGGCTGCACAGGTAGCGACGATGGAAGCTGAACCGCCCCGCTCGCCTCGACCGATTTCGGACTTCTCCCCAAGATTGATGATGAACGCACGGTCCGCCTGTGGTATTCCGCCCGACGGAAGCGCCCAATCCGCTCTATCGGGTGGCGCCGCGCAGACGCGCTCGGCGAGGAGATCCATGACACACCTCGACGCATCGTTCGGCCAGTGGATTCGCCAGCAGCGCAAGTCGCTGGACCTGACGCAGGAAGCGCTGGGGCTGCTGGTGAGCTGTTCGCCGCACACCATCCGCAAGATCGAGGCCGATGAGCGGCAACCGTCGCGCCGGCTGGCCGGCCGGTTGGGGCTGCACCTGCAGGTTGCGCCGGCCGAGCCACCGGGCTTCTTCGCCGCGGCGCGCGGGATGGGCGGCCACGGGCCGGCTTGGGAGGGCGACACTTCAGACACCTCGATCCCGGACGCCGCTTTCCAAGTCAACGCCGCCAATGATCAAGGACGTGAAGAGCTACGACAGCGGCGGGCCACCGGCCCTGGGCAGCGAACGCTTCGCCAAGGGCTACAACGAAATCAAGAGTGTCGGCGCGTGCAACAGTGGCACCCGCACTGCGGAACAAACCGCCGTGGCGGTGTACTGGACCGTGCAGACCATGATCCCGTGGAACATGGCGGCGCAGGCGGCGTCGAAGGCCAGGAACCTCGGCGTGACGGAAAACGCGCGCCTGTTCGCGCTGCTCAACATCGCCGCGCACGACACCCAGGTGGTCGGCGCCGAGCAGAAGTACCGCTACAACTTCTGGCGGCCATACACCGCGATCCGCCACCCCGGTGGCCCCGGTAACGCCGCACTTACCGGCGACCCGAACTGGGAGCCGGTGATCAACACACCCGGGTTCCCGGACTACCCGTCGGGCCACTGCATCACCTCCGGCGGCGCGCTCGGCGTGCTGCTGGCGCTGTTCCCGGACGACAAGGTCAGCGTGAGCAACACGCACATGCCACTGGTCGGCGTGCCGCGCTCCTGGACCAGCTTCACGCAGATGGCCAAGGAGGTCGAAGACGCGCGCGTGTGGAGTGGGATTCACTTCCGCGCCGCCGACGAGGACGGCACGAAGATGGGCCGCAAGATCGGCGCCGATGTGGTGGCGGCGGTGATGCGGCCGCTGCAATGAAGCCGTGCGGCCCGGTGGGCAACGCCCCCAACGGACGGGCCGTTCACAACCAGCCGCCCTTTGCTCGAATGGAGATCGCCATGCGACATCACCTCCTCACGATGCTGGCGGTGCCTGCCGCGGTCGCTCTCGCACTGCCGCTCTCGACGCTGAGCCGCGCACAGAGAACCGAACCGATCGACATCGACCAGATCGCCGCCCTGGCCGGCAGCTTGCGCAGCGCCGAGACATGGACTGTCAAGTTGTTCTCTTCGACCGCCGAGCCGGCCCATACCAGTTCCATCAGCTCGTTCTTGGTGACCACCCGATCGCGATGTTCGATCAGGCACGTGAGCAGATCGAAGGCGCGTGCCCCAAGTACGGCTGGCTTGCCCCCTACCAGCACACGGCGTTCGTCGGGCCGAACCTCGCAAACACCAACGATGTAGCAGCGACCCATGTTTCCTCCTCCCCAGTCGCGTCGGCGACCGGCCGACTCTCCCCCGTGCCGGTCGAGAACACTGTAGCCGGGCTAGCAACGATTTGGAACGCTTTGTGAGCGCTTAGGGTTGCCTTGGGACAAGGGTGCATCGCGGGAAGCACAGTTCACCCATCGACAACGCACATCAGTGCACCACTGCAAAGGACCGCTGAAATGAACATCACCACGTTCCCCCGCGCCGCCCGGATGATCGTTCGTGCCCTGTGAAGCAGGCGTTGCCCAGCCGCTGCGCCTTGCCCATCGGCCTGGCCGGTACCGCTGCCGCGTTCTGCTTCGGTGTCGCCCAAGCCGCAACCCTGACCGTTACAAGCCTCGCCGACACCGGGCCAGGTTCGCTGCGCGAGGCCGTCACTGCCGCAAACACCAGCGTCGGCATCGCGGACACGATCAACTTCAACGTCGAAGGCACGATCACACTCGCTTCGCGCCTGCCCAACATCGACGACGATGTGACGATGGATGGCACCGGGAAAAACATCACCATTAGCGGAAACAACGCCGTGCAAGTGATGTTTGTCAGCGCCGGAAAAATGCTCAACCTTTTCGCGCTCACCATCACCGACGGCCATTGCGACTCGCCATGCTCCGGCGGTGCCATTCTGAACATCGGCACGCTGAAGGTGACCGGCAGCACGTTTTCGGGAAATTCGGCGCTGCTTGGCGGCGCCATTCACAACTTCGGTACGCTGGAAGTGACCGGCAGTACGTTCTCAAGAAATTCGGCACGGATCGGCGGTGCCATCCACAATTTCGACACGCTGACCATCAGCGGCAGTACGTTCTCCGGCAATTCGGCGACAAGCTTTGGCGGCGCCATTCACAACTTCGACACGATGACCGTCGTGGACAGCACGTTTTCGGGAAATTCGGCGACCACCAGCGACGACATTTCCAACGGAAACCATGGCGCACCGATGACGGTCAAGCAGCAGGCCGGGCAGCACCGGGCGCGGCGGCGGCGCCAGTGCGGCCGCGGTGGATGAGGATGGCATTGAACCCGATTCCACGAAGGGCTGGCGGCGGCCCGCGCTCGATGCGAGAGCCACCGGGCAAGCGCACAAGCCGCCCGGTGGCGGCTTGTTCGCGGCGCAACACGAGCCCGTCAGTCCACGTCCTGGAACGCGACATCCCGCTTGGTCTTGATCGACGGCAGCGACACCACGATGATCATCAGCAGCGCCGCGCCCAGCAGCGTGGCCGACAGCGGCTTGGTCACGAACGTGGTCCAGTCGCCGCGGCTCAGCAGCAGCGCGCGGCGCAGGTTCTCTTCCATCATCGGCCCGAGGATGAAGCCCAGCAGCAAGGGCGCCGGCTCGCAGCCCAGCTTGAAGAACACATAGCCCACCACGCCGAACAGCGCCGCGGCGAACACGTCGAAATTGTTGTTGTTGAGCGAGTACAGGCCGATGCAGCAGAACACCATGATCGCCGGGTACAAGAAGCGGTAGGGCACGGTCAGCAGCTTGATCCAGATGCCGATCAGCGGCAGGTTCAGGACTACCAGCATCAGGTTGCCGACCCACATGCTGGCGATCAGGCCCCAGAAGAGTTGCGGGTTGCTCGTCATGACCTGCGGGCCGGGCTGGATGCCCTTGATCGTCATCGCGCCCACCATCAGCGCCATCACCGCGTTGGGCGGGATGCCCAAGGTGAGCATCGGGATGAACGAGGTTTGCGCGCCCGCATTGTTGGCCGACTCAGGGCCTGCGACACCACGGATGTTGCCTTTGCCGAACGGCACCTCTCCGGGACGGGCGCGCATCTTCTTCTCGACCGTGTAAGCCGCGAAGGCGGCGAGCAATGCGCCGCCGCCCGGCAGCACGCCCAGGATGGAGCCCAGCGCGGTGCCGCGCAGCACCGCGGGCCAGGCATCCTGAAAGTCCTGCCTGGTCGGCCACAGGCCCTTCACGTCCTTGGTGAACACCTCGCGGTGCTCGGCCGGCCGCGACAGGTTGGAAATGATCTCGGCAAAGCCGAACACTCCCATCGCGATCGCCACGAAACCGATGCCGTCGGTCAGTTCGGGGATGTCGAAGCTGAAGCGCGCCGTGCCCGAGATCACGTCGGTGTTGATCTGGCCGAGCAGCAGGCCCAGCAGGATCATCGAGATGGCCTTGATCAGCGAGCCCGACGCCAGCACCACCGCGCCGATCAGGCCCAGCACCATCAGCGAGAAGTATTCGGCCGGGCCGAACTTGAAGGCCACCTCGGTGAGCGCCGGCGCAAACGCGGCGATGACGATGGTGCCCACGCAGCCCGCGAAAAACGAACCCAGGCCCGCGGCGGCCAGCGCCGCGCCGGCGCGCCCCTGGCGGGCCATGGCATAGCCGTCGATGGCCGTGACGACCGAACTCGACTCGCCCGGCACATTGATCAGGATGGCGGTGGTCGAGCCGCCGTACTGCGCGCCGTAGTAGATGCCGGCCAGCATGATCAGCGCGGGCGTGGCGTCGAGCGCGTAGATCGACGGCAGCAGCATCGCGATCGTGGCCACCGGCCCCAGACCCGGCAGTACGCCGATCAAGGTGCCCAGCACCGCCCCGAAAAATGCATAGAACAGGTTCTGCAGCGTGAAGGCCACGCCAAAGCCGAGCATCAGGTTGTTCAGCAGTTCCATGGCGCCGTCCTCAGTTGCCGGCCAGGAAACTGGGCCACAGCGGGATGATCAGGTTCAAGCCCTTGATGAAAATCAGCCATGCGCTGAGCGTGAGCACGACGCAACTGATGAGCACGCCCTTCCAGTGGAACTCGTCCCCGGCCAGGCTCGAAATGATGATCAGCAGCGGCAGCGACAGGAACATGCCCAGCCTGGGCAAGGCCAGGCCGAACACCACGACCGACGCGACGATCAGTCCCAGCGGCCGCCAGCCGATGGCACCGATCGGGTCGCCCCTTTCGGTTTCGATGGTGAGCGCCTTGAACAGCACCACCGCGCCCAGCAGCGCTTGCAGCATGCCCAGGCCCATGGGGAAGAAACCCGCGCCCGGCTTGGCGGACAGTTGCATGAAGCGCGCCCACAGGCTCGTTGCACACGGGTCTTGCGCCA
>JAYSVE010000893.1:0-16355 GCA_043718725.1 Methylibium sp. | reverse complement strand
GCGCGGCGAGGGCGCGCGCGGGATCGAGCAGCGTCGCCAGTTGCGCCAGGCCGGGGTCGTTGGGCAAGGCCCAGACCACCATGTTCAGCGCGTCCAGGTGCACCAGCGCCTGCCCAAATGCCGGCGCCGTGAGTCGGCTGCGGTCCTGCCGCCGATAGAACGCCTGCGCCAGGCCGGCACGAAACACCTGCGCGTACAACAGTTGCGTGCCCGCATGGCCGCGCACACGATCGTGGCAGCGCAGTTCGTAGCACAGCGTGATCGGGCATGGGTTGCGGTGCAGCGACGCATTGCGGCGCGCCTTGCGCACGCGCAGCGCGTCGATCCGCACGCTGCCGTCGGCAAAGCCGGGCAACTGGGCTTGCAGCAACGCGCGCATCGCCACCGGGTCGGTGTAACTGTCCAGGGCCAACGCGGCCGGCGCGGCGCCGACGCCCTGCGCCAGGGGCAGGGGCATGGGCAGGGTCAGGGGCAGATTCACAGCGTCTCCAGTTCGGCGCGCAAGGCCGCATCGATCGTGCCGGCGCGGGAGATCGAGTCGGCCAGGGCCAGCAACCTGGGCACGGCCTCGAACCGGCCCGGCTTGAGGTTGGCGACGCAGCGGTAGGCACGCTGGCACAGCAGGCTGTGGGCGGTGCTCCAGGCCAGCAGCGACTCGTCGACCGCGCGCCCCGAGGCTTGCGCATGGCCCGCCAGGAAGGCGCGCCAGGCGGGCGCCGACCGGCGCGGCGCCAGGCCACCCAGCAGGCCGCGCAACAGCGCATCGGCCACCCAGGCGCCGAGTTCGATGACCGCCGGCCCGCGCTGTGCGGCGTCCAGGTCAATGAAGGTCAGCCGCGGCCCGTCGACCATGATGTTGCGGGCATGCAGGTCGCCGTGCAGCGTGACCGCCGGCTCGCGCTCCAGCCCATCGCGGCCGGATTCAAGGCGGTCCACCAGGCGCGCGAGCAAGGGCTTCCATGCGGGCTCGACCTGGGCCAGCAGACCGGCCACGCGGCGCGGCTGCTCGCACAACGCCGCGGCCGGGGCCGCGCGCCGGACCGGCACCTCGGTGGCGTGCAACACCGCGAGTTGCGCACCCACCCGCGCCGACAGGTCGGGGCCGACCTGCGGGTCCACGTCGAGCAAGGCCCGCCCCGGCACGGCCATTTGCCAGTGCAGGCCGGTGGCCGCCTGCCACAGCAGCGAGCGGGCCGTGCGCAGGCGTCCTTCGCGCTGCGCCGGGCTGAAGTACAAGGCCTGCATCAGCCCATGCGTCACCGCGCCACCCCGCTCGGTGTCGGTCTTGACGAACAGGGTCTCGGTCGTGACCGGCGCGCCCGGTTCGGCTTGCAGGCGCACCGCCACGCGGGCGCAGGCACGGTGTTCGGGGGCGTACTGGACCACGGTGGTGTGGTGGTCGATCAGGCGCCCGCGCCCGAGGGTCAGCGCCGCCACCACTTCCTGCAGGCCGTGGACGCGCAGCCGGGCGCCGTCTTGCAGCAGCCCCAGCGCGTCGAGCCTGGCATCGTTGGGCCAGCAGTGCGCCAGCATCTCCAGCGCCGGCAGATGCAGCCGCGCCGGGCCCGCCGCCGATGCCAGCGTGGCGCGGCCGGCGGTCTTGAGCAGGCGCCGGGCCGAGTCGCCGGCCGCGCAAAAACGCGCCCCCACGCGCTGCTCGAAATCAATCCCGCGCTGCGCGTCGCGCAAGCCCAGCACATAGGACACCGTGCAGTTGCGGCCCGGCCGGTACTTGATGCGATCGACCTCGCAACGGCGCACTAGCAGGCCCCCCAATGCGCCGGCAAACACACGCGCCATCGCCTGCGGGTCCAGCGCCTGCGCGAGTTGCGGCAGCGCGGCGTCCTTGGGCAGCGCTCGGCTCATCAGGCGTCCTCCACCGCGTCCAGTGACACGACCACCGACCCGCCACCGCGCCGGTCGATCAAGGCCGCCCCGGCATGCGACACGGCGTGCAGCAAGGCGCCGGCGGCGGTCTCGCGCCAATGCAGCCAGCGGCCGCTGAACTCAAGACCGCCGATGCGCCAGGCCCGCGCCGCGGCACCGCGCGCATGGAACCAGGTGTCGACGACGACCGCCCCGTTAGTCATCAAGGCCAGGCTTTGAGCGCGCGCCGGCGTTGGCGTGCACGGCGAGTCGGCATCGATCCCGATGTCCTCGAACGTGACCACCGGCTCCTTGACCCGCCAGGGCATCAACAGGGTGTCGAATTCGGCGTTGTCGGCCTTCAACGCGCTGCGCAGCGCCGGCGCGGCCTGCTTGTCGCCATAGCGGGCCGACACCCAGCTCGGCCGCAGCGCGTGGTGCAGGCCAGCGCGCGCGGGCTGGGCGATCAGCAGCCCGGGGCTGTGCAGGCGCAGGCCGTCGGCCACGGTCAGCGTTGTGTGGCCGCGCGCCGCGGCGCCGAGCTGGAAGTTGAGCGTGTACTCGTGCGCCGTCGGCGCGCGCAGCCAGTCGCTGACGATCCAGTAGCGCCGGTCGACGAAGACGATGCAGCGGTCGTGCACGGCGTCGTATTCGTGGCTGCGCGCCTGGCCGTGCAGCAGGTCGAGCCGGACGCCGTGAGCGCGCTCGACCAGGCGCGCCTCGGGCGCCGGCCCGCTGATCCGGTGGCGCAGCGTGCCGCTGGCATGGCGCGAGCCGGGCTTGATCGGCTTGGGGGCGTAGCGGGTTTGCTGGCGCCCATCGACGCAGACTGTGTTGTGCGCCGCGGTGCCGCGAAAGTGCACGCGCCAGTTGACGCCGGCGTCGGGGTCCGGCGCTTCGCTGTAGGTGTAGCGCCCCGGGTCGACGACCAACGAGCGGCCGAACGCGGCCAGCTCGAAGCTCAGGCAGTCGAGGTGGCCATGGTTGCCCTCGCCGAGCGGGCCGCTGTCGAACACCAGGTACTGGGCGTCGGCGAACGGCGTCGCCGTGCCCCAGTCGCTGCGCAGCACGTGGTAGCCGCTGGCGTCGAAATGCGCCACGCGCCGCGCCGGCGGCGTGCCCTGCTTGCCGCCGGTGGCGACAAACAGCATGTCGGCGCGGCCGTACAGGTCGGCGCCTTGCTGCAGCAGGTCGAGGAAGCCGCGCGCGTCGCCGTCCGACAGGCTGGGCACGATGCCGTCGGGCTTGTGCACATGCAGGCTGAATTCGAGCCCGCGCTGCAGGGCCGCGTCCATGGCCGCCGGCACCGCCATGGCGTTCTGCGAGGCCAGGCGCCGCAAGTTGAGGTAGTTCTTCAGCACCAGGTGGTGGTAGTCGGTCGACAGCTCGCAGTGCACGCCGTCGGCGAGCAGGTCGCTGGCCATGTTGGCCACCGTCTCGTCGAGGGCAAAGCGGCGCCAGTGCGCGGCGCGGCGCATCTCGGGGAACACCACGCCGGCCAGGAAGATCGCGTAAAGCTCCAGGGTGCGGTGGTTGCGCTTGGGCGTGAGGTTCGCGCACAGGTGCTCGACCTGTTGGTGCAGCGACGCCAGCAGCCGCGCGTGAAACGCGGCCGTGATGTGCGCGCCGGTGGCGTGCTGTGCGTCGGTGACGAAGAAGTGGTAGCTGTAGATCCAGTTCTGCACCCGCCGGCCGGTCACGTCGGCGGCAATGAAGCCCGCCGGCACGGCCGCCATCCAACTGTCGAGCAGGCCGACCCAGCGCTGCACATAGCGCGCATCGGCGCTGCGCGCGAACGCCAGTCCCAGGCCGACGGCGTAGTAGAACTTGTGCAGCAGGATGTGCCACTCGACGTCGGTGCTGGGGTTGTCCAGCCAGGCGATGGGCTCGGCCAGACGGTGCACCTCGTGGTTGAACTCGAAGCTGCCGTGCAGCAAGGCGTCGATCTTGTCGGGCCGGGTTTCGTCGGCGTCGGCCACGGGGAAGTAGCGGGCCGCGCGCGGGGCGCGAAAGTGCGCCAGCAAGGCGGCCTCGTCCAGGCCGTCCCAGGGCGGCAGAAAGCGGGAAGCCGGCGCGCTGGCGAGGGCGCCCGCGGCCAACATCGGCTGTTGGCGCGCATTCATGCCGTGGCCTCCTGCCTCGCGTTCAGTTGGGCGATGAACAGGTCGCGCAAGGCCAGGGTGGTGCGGCGCGAATCGAAGCGCTCGCAGATCCGCTGGCGGCCGGCGCGCGCCAGTTGCTCGTGCAGGCCGGCATCCGTCAGCACCCGGCGCAGCGCATCGGCCAGCGCGCGGGCGTTGCGGGGCTCGACCAGCAGGCCGCAGGCGCCATCGTCGATCATCTCGGGAATGCCGGAGATGGCGGTGGACACCACCGGCACGCCCATCGCCATGGCCTCGGCCAGCACGTTGGGGAAGCCATCGCGGTCGCCGTCTTCCATCACCTGGCAAGGCAGCGCGAAGACCCGCGCGGCGCGGTAGATGTCGCGCAGTTCGTCCTGGGCCACGGCGCCGCGCAGGAGCACGCAGTCGCCGAGATCGCGCTGGGCGACCAGGTCGCGGATCGACGCGAACGCGCTGCCGCGTTCGCCGACGATCACGCAGGCAAAACGCACGCCTTCGCGCTTGAGATGGGCGCAGGCTTCGATCAATTGGTCGAAGCCCTTCTTCTCGACGAAGCGGCCGACCGACAGGATCATCGGCACGGCGGCCGCTTTGGTTGGCGCCAGCGGCGAGAAGTAGTCGGTGTCCAGCCCGTGGTAGATGGTGTGCACCTCGGCGGGCCGGGCGTGCCGCAGGCGCAGCACGCCGGCGTTGGCGCAGGTGCAGGTGGCGACAAAACGCGCGGCGTTCAATTTGCGCTCGAGCAACTTGCCGGGGTTGAGTTCGGCCTGGTAGATGTCCTTGGCGTGGGCGGTGAAGCTGAAGGGGATGCCGGTCAGGCGGCTGGCGAACCAGGTGATGGTGGCCACGCCGTGACAAAAATGGCCGTGCAGATGGCCCACGTCGCCGGCGCGGTGGAGTTCGTCGGCAATCTTGCCGGCCTGCAGGAATTCCTTGATGAACACCTTGCGCAGCCGAAGTCCGGTGTCGCGGAACACGCCGTCGGTGTCGGCGGGCGGGCGGTAGCGCCAGCTCAAACCCAGGGCCGAGGCCAGGGTGCCCAGGTAACGCAACGGCTGGCGCAGCCACTGGGCCGCGTTGGCGCGCCAGAAGGTCGGCAGGTTGTGCATGAGCCAGGCCCGCAGGCTGGTGCCCGACAGCGAGCTCGCGTCCGGCAGGTAGCTGAGCGGCGCGCGGATCGCCGCCACCACCGGGTGCACCTTGTCCTCGTCTTCGCGCTTGACGCTGAACAGCCGCAGCCGCAGCCCCATCTGCTCCAACTGGTGAATTTCATGGGCGATGAAGGTTTCCGACAAGCGCGGAAATCCGTTCATGACATAGGCCACGGTCTTGCCGGCCGGCACCGAGTCGCGCGTCAGCGGCCGGGGTTCGGACCCGGCGCACAGGCTGGGGGCGCTCATTGCAGGCTCACCGGGCGCTCGGCGTCGACGCCTTCGCAGTGGGTCGAGCGGCAGGCCGCCGCATCGACGGCCGCCACCGGCCGCCCCGCCAACAAATCGCACAACAGCAGCAGGTTGCGGTCGTTGTCGAAGGTCTGGGTCACGGTCTGGCGCGCCTCGCGGCCGAGTTCGGTGCACAGCATCGGGTGCTCGAACAGCTCGGCGATGGCGTCGGCCAGTTCGCGCGGTTCGTCGGGCGCCACCAGCAAGCCGTTCTGCCGGTGGCCCACCAGTTCCGGAATGCCCGACACCCGGGTCGACACCACCGGCACGCCCATCGCCATGGCCTCCAGCAACACGTTCGGGATGCCGTCACGGTCGCCGTCGGCGGCGACCCGCGAGGGCTGCACATAGACCGCCGCGCGCGCATAGCGGGCCATCACCTGCTCGCGCGCCAGCTTGCCGACGAGGCAGACACGATCGGCCAGGCCCAGGCCGACGATCCGGGCCTGCAATGCCGCCTGCTCCTCGCCGTAGCCGACGACTTCGCAGACAAAGGCCTGGCCGCGGTCGCGCAGCAAGGCGCAGGCGTCGATCAAGGTGTCCTGGCCCTTTTTTTCGCGCAGCCGCCCGACGCTCAGGATCAGCGGCACGGCGCCCGCCGCGAGACGTTGGCGCGGGTGGAACAGCGCGTGGTCGACACCGTGGTACATGCGGTGCACGTGCGCCCCGGGGGCGATGGCCGCCAGGGTCTGGCGATTGAATTCGGTGCAGGTCACGGTGAACGCGGCGGCCTGCAACTTGCGCCGCAGGTCGCCGGGTTGCGCCAGGTAGATGTCCTTGGCATGGGCGGAGATGGAGAACGGCACGCGCAACAGTTGTCCGGCCAACGCGGCCACGTCGGCCGGGGTCGAGATGAAATGGGTGTGCAGGTGTTCAACGCCGTCGTTGCGCATCTGCCCGGCCAGCCAGCCGGCGCGAACGAAGTCATGCAGGCCGGGCCGCCCGCGCCGCAGGGCCGCGGCCAGCGCCCCCAGGTAGCGCAGCGGCGCGGCGGCGAGCAATTGCCCGTGGCGATGGGCGAATTCGCCCAGCTTGCCGCGCACGCCGGTCGGCACGCAGACCAGCGGCGCGCGCACCCTGGCCACCGCCGGGTGCGAGACGGTGTCGGTGGCCGGCGCCAGCGAGTAAAGGCGCAGGCGCTGGCCCAGGCGCTCCAGGCCGAGGATCTCTTCGAGGATGAAGGTTTCCGACAGCTTGGGGTAGACCTTGACTAGAACGCCAAGGGGGTGGCGTGCGTCGAAGCGTTTCTGTGCCATGGGGTGCTCGAGTTCACAAGTTCGTGGCGATGCTGCGACCGCATCGGCGCGTCGGGTCGTGCGCCGGGTCGGGCTTGACCGGCCGTGGCCGCCACCGACAGGCCGATCAGGTCGAAGATTGCCGCCGTGGTACGTTCCAGACCGTGGAGGGCCCGGAGCCTGGGGTGCGCCATGGGCAGGGCGAGCGCCGCCAGCTCGGTCTGCACCGCATCGAGCAGATTGCCGGGGGTCATGCGGCTCGGGTGCAGCATGCGCAGCAAGCCGATCGCCGCCATGCGCTCGGCGCGAATGCACTGCTCCAGGCCGGGCTTGACGCGCGGCACGACCACCGCGCGCTTGCGCAACGTGAGCAGTTCGCAGACGCTGTTGTAGCCGCCCATGGAGAGCACCACGTCGGCGGCGGCCATCAACGACATCATGTCGTCGCTGAAGTCCTGCAGGCTCACCTGCGGCAGTTCGGCGGCGGCGCGCTGCAAGTCCAGGCGCTGCGCGTCGGCCATCTCCGGCCCGCAGACGATGTGGCTGCGCGGCCTCATGTGCGCGGGCAATGCCGCCAGACCCGCCAGGTAGGTGGCGATGAGCGCGTGGCCGTCTTCGCCGCCGCCCGCGGTGACGAGCACGAGCGGCGCGCCGTCCAGCACAGCGAAACCGCGCCGCACTTCGGCGCGGGCCTGCCGGCCCGGCTGGCGCGCGATGTAGCCGCAGAACTTGACCTTCGCCGCGGCGAAGGGCGGGAATTGGTACTCGCGGCGCAGGTCGAACACCGCCGGGTCACCGACCACCAGCACCTGGTCGTAGTAGGCCTCGATGGCCTCGAAGCAGCCGTTCTTGCGCCACACGCGGGTGGTTTCCTCGGCGCTGTCGAGGATGTCCCGCAACAACAGCACCAGCTTGGGCCGCAACGCGCCGCAGGGCAGTTCGGCGAGCGCGCCCGAGAGTTCGTCCTCGACGCCGAAGGGCTTCTTGTCGACCAGGATCAGGTCGGGCACGAAGTCGGCGATCGCACTGCGAATGATGTTGGCGCGCAGCCGAACCGTCGACGCCAGCGACAGGTCGAGGTAGCGCGCCCCGTATCGGCCGTCGACATTGCGCGACAGGCAAGGCAGCTTGACGTAGTCGATGCGCGCGGGAATGCGAAACGCGTGCAGCATCGGCGAGCCGGTGACGACCAGAACCGACAGCTCGGCGGACGATTGCACCAGATGGCGCGCCACCTCCAGCATGCGGCGGATGTTGCCGAGGCCGAAGGTGTCATGCGAGTAGATCAACACACGTTTCATGGGGTCCTGGTTCCTTGTTGGGGCAATCCCATCGCTCAGGAATGGGTGGGTCGGCTTGCATCAAAGCGGCACAGGGGACAGAGGCGACTGGGGGCATCGAAATACACCCGACGTCGACATGGCGGCGCGGCGTTTATGCCCGCGGCGAGCGTGTCGACTCGAAATCGCGCGAGACACGCGCACGACGCCCCGCCCGCAGAGCAACGTGGCTGAAGGCGGCTCGGGCCTGGCGGCGCGCGCGCTGCGCGGACAGGCCAGTTCAGTGCTGGCGCGCGATGGCCCGACCGGCGCCGAATTCGGCGCGAGCGGTGCCGCGGCCGTTGAGCGCACCGGACAGCCCGCGCCTGCGCGTGCAAGCCTCGCGGTCAGGCAGGTTCGTCAGCCTCGAGCGCGCTTGTTGGCCGTCACCCGCGGTGCACGGCAACCAAGAAGCCGGTGACGCTTGCGCGTGCACCGGCTTCTTGGGGAGCGTCGACGCGGACTCAGGGGCAGGAGTCGGCCGGTACCTTGTTGTTCAACGCGGCCGCGACATCGATCTGACGCAGCCTGGCGGCGCCGCACAAATTTGCGCTGACCCGGATGAGGCGCCGGGTGACGTCTCTCGGCGTCATGGCCGGGTTGAGCGCGCGCACCAGGGCCGCCGCACCGGCCGCCAGCGGCGACGCCATCGAGGTGCCGCTCCAGGTGCCATAGCCGCCACCCGGCACCGAACTGGTGATGCCCTGGCCGGGCGCGGTGATGTCGACCCACGAGCCGAAGTTGCTGAAGCTCGCGAGTTGCTTGGCGGAGTTGCTGGCGCCCACCGCCAGCAGGCCATAGACACCCTCGGCCGCCGGGTACTGGCGCACCGCGTCGGTGTCGTCATTGCCGACGGCGGCGACGACCACCGCACCGCTGAAGGCGTTGCAGCGATCGCGGTCACCGTTGTAGCCCGGGTCGGCCAGCTCGTCGGTGGGCAACAGCACCGCCGCGGGAATGGCGCAGGTGGAGAGCCGGCCGATGGTGTCGAGGATGGCGGTGCGGCGGGTGCTGCCCAGGCTCATGTTGATCACGTGCACGCCGTCGTTGGTGGCCGGGTTGCGATCGGGGTCGATGGCGTGCAGCATCGCTTCGGCGAGGACCCACGCATTGCCCATGCCATTGGCATCGAGCACGCGCAGCGGCATGATCTGAGCGCCCGGTGCGGTCATGGCGACAAGACCTGCCACATGGGTGCCATGGCCGAAGCTGAGGCTCGTTGCAGTGCTGCCCACTTCAGAGGGATCGGCGTCGAAGTCGACGAAGTCGAAACCGGCGACCAGCTTGCCGGCCAGCGCCAGGTGGGTGGCATCCACACCGGTGTCGAGCACGGCCACGCGCATGCCGGCGCCGGTCGTCAGCGCATGGGCCTCGGGCAGGCGCAGGGCCTGCGGTGCCCACTGCGCGGTGTAGGCGCCGGCCGTGCCGATGGCCCAGCCGTTGTTCCTGCGTGCCTCGGGGCTTTGATGGACGAAGTTCGGTTCGGCGATCAGCACCGCGGGTTCCAGCCCCAGCGCCGCGATCGTGGTGTTCACGTCGGCGGCACCGACGACCTTGAGCCGGTAAATGGGCCGGGCGCCGAACTGGCTCACCACGCCGAGTGGGTGCTTGGTGAGCAGCGGGCCCAGTGCGGCGGTGCCGGTCAATTGCACCAGGACTTCACCGGCCACAGCGGCGTCACCACCGCCACCCCCTCCACCGCCACCGCCACCACCACCGCCCCCGCCACCTTTACCGCCTTTGGCGACACCGGCCGTGCCGATGGCCAGCAGGCTGGCCAGGAGCACGGAATTCAGAACGCCAATGGCGCGTGACCGTTTTGAGCTTGAGATCATGACAGTGCATCCTGAGTAATGGGATCTGAGGAGGAACCGAGTCGGGTCCAAAGCATTTGATACATGCTGAACGGCCCGAACCGGGTAAATCCTGAACCGGGTGGGTCGAGCAAGTCCGTGGTGCGCCCTGGCCGGCCTACCAACCGCCGTGCAACGTGAACGCCGCCCAATAAAACGGGTGCGGGTGCTCACGCATGACATCGGTCTGGGCCAGCCGCAGGGCCGCCGCCGGCGCGTCGCCGCGGCACAGCGCGCCATAAAAACTGGCCATGAAGAGGGCGGTGATCTCGTCGTCCACCGGCCACAGGCTGGCCAGCACCCGCGCCGCGCCGGCCACCAGAAAGGCCCGCACCAGACCGACCATTTCGTCGCCGCTGCCGTGTTCGGCCAGCCCGGTTTCGCAGGCGCTCAGCACGACCATGCCCGGCCGCAGGTTGAGGGACTCGGCCAGCTCGACGGTCAGCGGGCCATCGTGCAGGTGCAGTGCCGAGAACATCGGGTTGTCGCTGCGGAACTGGGCGTGGCAGGCCAGGTGCACCACGTCGGCGCTGCCCGCCTGCGCGTGCAACGTCGCGAGCGTGGCCTGTTCGCCGACAAAGGCGCGCCCCTCGGGAAAGAGTTCGGCGACAAATTGAGCCTCAAGCGCCGCATGCGGCAAGCGGCTCGATTCGCCCAGAACCAAGGCCTGGCGCGGCCGAACCGGTTGTCGAACCAGGCCGCGCAGGGCCAGGCGGGCGCTGGGCACCACGGCCAGTTGGTGGCGTTGCGCCAGAAAACAGGCACCGTCATGCAGCGCAGCGAACGGCAGCAAGCCGAGTTGCGCATGCGGCACCACCAGCACCCGCCCACAACGCGCCAACACGCTTTGCAGCGGCGCCCACACCAGCGCGTGCAGCCGGCCCATGCGCAGTTGCGTGCGGGTGGTCAGGCTGGCCAGGTGCTGGCGCACCGGCGCCGCACCGTGGCGCAGGGTGTCGATCTGGAAACGCGCGGCGCGCAAGGCTTCGAGCACCTCGCTCCAGACCGCCACCCGCCGATGCAGGCTCACGCCCGCACGCGTGACGACACAGGCGAACAACTCGTCGTCCAGCACGCCGTATTCGACCAGCGCCCCATCCTCGTCCAGCAAGCCCTGCAGGGTCTCGACGCTGAAGGCGTCGTCGTTCCCCGCGCCGGGTTCGGGAGCCGGTGCCGCAAGGCGCGCCCGCCTTGCACGCTCCAGCAGTTCCAGTTCGGTGCGGTGCAATTCGCCGGCCAAAGCCGCGGACGGCTCGCCTTCGTCGTCCAGGCGCCGCACTCGCCGGTACAGCCAGTTCAAGCGGTCGCGCAGGCCGTGGGTGGACGCGTCATCGTCAGCGTTGGCGGCTTGCGTCAGGCGTTCGCCCAGCGAGCGGGCGCGGAAACGATCGAGTTGCATCAGCACCTCGGTCGCACGCTGGGCCGAGGGCGCCTTGGCATGCGCCCGCAGCGCCATTCGCAGCAGTTCCAGGTAGGGCCGCAGGTGATCGGTCAGGAATGCGCTGCGCAACTCGTCCCCCGGCAGCGCCCGGCGCTGGTCTTCGAACAGCTCGATCGCCGCGCTGAAGGCGACCTGGGCCGCCGACGGATCATTCAGCGCCTGTGCGGCCAGGCCCTGGCCGGTCAGGCAGCGCACCTGCACGGTCAGCAATTGCAGCTTGCGCGCTCGCGCCAGCGTGGTGTCGAACAGCGCGCGCGCCTGCTCGACGCTGCCGGCGCGCAACAGCCCATGCGCGCGCACCACGTCGGCGCGGAAGCGCCCGTCGGCAAGACCGGCGGCGATGAACCCCTGCGCGGCCCGGCCGGCGAGGTCGACGGCCTTGGCCGCATCGCCCCCCACAAGTGCCAACTCGGCACGCGCCAGCGCGACGGCGGAACCACCCACGCCGTTGCCCTGCTCCGCGAACAACTCCGCCGCACGCTCGAACGAAGTCAACGCCTGCGCCGGCTGCGCCAGTTGGGCCAACACGCGACCGCGCTGCGCCATCGTCCACGCCTGTTCGTCGGGCATCCGCAAGGCTTGGAAGCGCGTCAACACCTTTTCGAAGAGGGTGACCGCTTCGGGCAGCATGCGCAGCTCGAGGTAGGCGTCGGCCAACTGCTTTTCCGCAATCGCCAGATGCTGGGGCATGGCAAGTTTCTCGTACTGCCGCCGCGCGGCTTCGAATCCAGTGAGCGCCTCCCGATACTGCCCGCGCGCCAGGTGCAAAATCGCGCGCGACTCGTCGACCAGCGCTTCCAGCACCGGAAAGCCGTGGGTTCCGGCGCGCATATGGGCGCGAGAAAAGATGCGCAAGGCTTCGTCGAAATCGCCCATCGCCGTCAGCGAATTGGCCATGTTGGTGTCGGCCGTCACGGAGTATTGGTGGTCGCCCACGCGCGCGAAGAACACCGACGCTTCGCGCGAGTAGCGCGTGGCCTGCGCGTAGGCGCCACGCTGCACATGCAAGGCGCCAAGGTTGAGGCTGACCTTGGCGGCCCCCCGCACATCACCCTGAGCGACGAACTCGCGCTGCGCGCGTTCCGCGCACTCGGCGGCGGCGTCGTATTGGCCGAGCATGGCCAGCGCCATGATCTTGGGCACCTGCGTTTGTGTCGCATGATTGGCTTGGCCGAGGGCGCCAAAAATCGCTTCGGCGCGGTCCAGACATTGAACCGCCTCGTCCATCTGGCCGCGCGTGATGTGGGCGATGCCGGCGGTCCAGTCGGCCAGCGCCTCGACCTCGCGCGTGAGCGCGCGCGGCTCGGCGCTTGGCGCCTCGCCCACGCACAAGGCGCGCACCGCTTCGGCCGCCTTGGCGGCGCGTTGCGGCTCGCTGGCCCAGGCGGCAAAACACAGGTCCTTGAGCGCCCAGGCCAGCGCCAGCGCGCTTTGGCCGATCGCCGAGACGGGCGGCGCCTCGCCCATGTCGATGATCCGGCGCGCCAGTTCGCTGGCCACCGGGCCGGCCTCGATGGCCCCCGCCGTGCCAGAAGCAAGCAAAGCCTCGTTGTTGGGCGAACGCGCGAAGACGAGCTTGTCAACCGGGCTCATCAGGCAAGCTCCGTGCTGCGCACTGCGGTATTCGGCTTGGGGTTCACGAAGTGGGCCCCTTCGTGGCCCATGGCGGCCCTGCGGCTCACACCTCAGCGCCCAGCCCGATCGGCGCCGGCACCCGGTTGACGATGCGCGTGAACAGGGCGCGGTAGTCGGCCTCAGGCTCGTGCCCGGTCAGCGGGTCGGGGTCTGCGCTGAAAGCGGCGTCGAGCTCGGCCCAGTCTTCTTCGGTCAAGACGCGCTCGGCCAGCGGCAGCACCTGTTCCTCTTCTTGCGCCATGTGGGCCAGGTAGAAACTGACATAGCGGTCCACCGCTTGTTCGAACGCCAGGCGGCGCGGCTCGCCCATCATCTCGAAGCCCAGCAGCGCATGTTCGAGCGCGCGCACGCTGTGCTCGCCATTCGCATGGTCCGCGTCCAGCTGCAGCAGCAGTTCGCGTGCCAATGGGGTGCGGGCCCGCAGCTTCGGGAACAACAGCTCCGACTCCTTGCGGTGGTGGCGCTTTTCGGGGAACTCGTCGACATAGAACAGCATGGCCCGCAGCACCGAAAAGTCGGGCATGCTGCCCTGGCGGCGATGCTGGGCCAGCAACAGGGGGATGGACCTGAGCATCGCCGACAACGCGGCGTGCTCTTCGCAGATGATTCGGATGGTGGCGTGGGACATGCAAGCCTCCGTGTCAAAGCCGCAGCTTGGCAGCGTCGGCCGGTCGCGGCCTTGCCCTGGGTCAACTCGGCGGCAGCTCGCGCCTCAAGGAAATGTGGCTTTGCCGCTTTCCTTGATTCCCTTGGGGGACGGTCGGCCGCGGCCGGCCTTGGGGCGCCCAGACGGCTATGCTGGCGGATTGCGCGGCACGCGCTTCGAACCCCCAGGAGGCGGCACGATGATCACTATCAAGAAACTGCACCACAACGCCTACCGCTGCCGGGACTCCGAGCAGACACGCCGGTTCTATGAAGACTTTCTGGGCTTGCCGCTGTCGGGCACGGTCGAGATCAACGAGACCAAGACCGGCCGCGCGGCGCATGTGTTGCACACCTTCTTCCAGTTGGCCGACGGCTCCTACCTGGCGTTTTTCGAGGCGCCCGAGCAGCCCTTCGAATTCAAGTCTCAAGACGACTTCGACCTGCACATCGCGCTCGAGGTCGACCTGCCGGTCTTGAACACCATGCTGGAGCGCGGCCGTGCACTGGGGCTGGAGACCCGCGGCATCTCCGACCACCAGTTCATACGTTCGATCTATTTCCGCGACCCGAACGGGTATGTGATCGAGCTGACCGCCAAGACGGCGGGTCACGACGCGGCGATGGACCCGGCCCGCAATGGCGCACGCGCCGCGCTCGACCGTTGGCAGGCGGCAAAACCGACGCAACGGACTGTCCCATCCTGAGCATGCCAATGCGGCGCGGGGCTAGGGCGACCCGCGGGGGACTTGATCAGGGTTGCCCTGGGCCAACAAGTCCAGCTCGGCCTGCGTGAACCCCGCGGCGCGGCGCGCCTCCAGGTTGAACGGCGGGCGCGGGCGCGGTGCCGCGTAGCGTTCGGTGAGTTCGGGGTAGTGCGCCAGCGGGTCCAGGCCGTCGCGCGCGCACAGCCAGCGGTACCAGCGGTTGCCGATGGCGACGTGGCCGATTTCGTCGCGCAGGATCAGCTCGAGGATCTCGACCGCGCGCAGATCCCCCGCCTGGCGCAGCTTGGCCTGGATCGGCCTGGAGGCGTCGAGCCCGCGCGCCTCCAGCGTGCGCGGCACCAGCGCCATGCGCGCGTTGATGTCCTGGGCGGTGCGCTGCACCATCCACCACAGGCCGTCGTGCGAATCGAACTGGCCGTAGTCGAAGCCCAGGCTTTGCAGGTGCGCGCGCATCAGGCCGAAATGCAGCGCCTCTTCGCTGGCCACGCTGAGCCAGTCGACGTAGTAGGCCCTGGGCATGCCGACGAAGCGCCAGACCGCGTCCAGCGCCAGGTTGATGGCGTTGAACTCGATGTGGGTGATGGCGTGCAGCAACGCGGCGCGGCCGTCCAGCGTGAAGGGCGAGCGCCTGGGCACGTCCTTGGGCGGCACCAGACGTGGCAGCGCGGGGCGGCCGGGCAGGGCGGCGGGCTCGGGGTAGGCGGTGTCGACATCGATCGCCGCCGCGTCGAGCTGCGCGAACAAGCGGCGCGTGCCGGCGGCCTTCTGGTCGGGATCGACCAGGCACAAGACCTGCAACGCGGACGCCCTGGGGTTCATCCCTAGAATTATCGACTCCACCTCTTCGGCGATTCGCATCGCCCAGCGCCATGGCGGTCTATCAGCTCGATCAACTTGTCCCTCGCCTGGCCGACACGGCCTGGGTTGCCGACAGCGCCCAAATCATCGGCAACGTGGAGCTGGCCCAACACGCCAGCGTCTGGTTCAACGTCGTGATGCGCGGCGACAACGAGCCCCTGCGGGTCGGCCGCGGCAGCAACATCCAGGATGGCAGCGTGGTTCACTCCGACGTCGGCTTCCCGGTCACGCTGGGCGAGAACGTGACGGTGGGCCACCAGGTCACGCTGCATGGCTGCACAGTGGGCGATGGCTCGCTGATCGGCATCCAGGCCGTGGTGCTCAACGGCGCGAAGATCGGCAGGAACTGCCTGGTGGGCGCGGGCTCGCTGGTGACCGAAGGCAAGGCGTTTCCCGACGGCTCGTTGATCATGGGCTCGCCGGCCAAGGTGGTGCGCCAGTTGACGACCGAGCAGATTGCCGGCCTGCAGCGCGCCGCCAAGCACTATGTCGAGAACGCCAGGCGCTACAAGGCCGGCCTGAAGCTCGTTGTGCCAGACGCCGCGGAGACGGGCTGGTGAGCCCGCCGGGCCCGCCCGGGTGCGCGCGCTCGCGCCTGGCGCCACCGGGCGCAGCGCCTGGCGCGGCGATGAATGCGGCGGTGCGCCAGTGAGTGAACTCCACAAATTCATCTTCGAAGGCCTGCCGGTGCGCGGCATGGTGGTGCGCCTGACCGAAAGCTGGCAAGAGGTGCTGCGCCGGCGCGAGAAGGCCGATGACGTGTTCCCGACGCCGGTGCGCACGCTGCTGGGCGAAATGGCGGCCGCCGCCACGCTGATGCAGGCCAGCATCAGGTTCAACGGCTCGCTGGTCCTGCAGGTCTTCGGCGACGGCCCGTTGAAGCTGGCGGTAGCGCAGGTGCAGCCCGACCTGGCGTTTCGGGTCACGGCCAAGGTGGTCGGCGAGGTCTTGCCCGGCGACCGCCTGGAGGCGCTGTTGAACGTCGGCGGCCAGGGCCGTTGCATGCTCACGCTGGACCCCTGCGACCGGCAACCCGGGCGCCAGCCCTACACCGGCGTCGTGCCGCTGCGGGGCGCCGCGGGCGAGCCATTGCAGCATCTGAGCGAGGTGCTGGAGCACTACATGCTTCAGTCCGAACAACTTGACACCCGGCTGATCCTGGCCGCCAACGACCAACTGGCCGCCGGGCTGCTGATCCAGCGGCTGCCGA
>JAYSVE010000892.1:0-2817 GCA_043718725.1 Methylibium sp. | reverse complement strand
AGAGCCTGATGCTGCGCACCCACTGCCAGACTTCGGGCTGGAGCCTGGCCGAACAGGACCCCTACAACAACGTCGTGCGCACCACCATCGAGGCGATGGCCGCGGTGTTCGGCGGCACCCAAAGCCTGCACACCAACGCGCTCGACGAAGCCATCGCGCTGCCCACCGAATTCAGTTCGCGGATTGCCCGCAACACCCAGTTGATCATCCAGGAAGAGACCCACATCACGAGCGTGGTCGACCCCTGGGCTGGCAGCTACATGATGGAAAAACTCACCCAGGACATGGCCGACAAGGCCTGGGCCATCATCGAAGAAGTCGACGCGATGGGCGGCATGATCCGCTGTGTCGACAGCGGCTGGGCCAAGTTGAAGATCGAGGCCAGTGCGGCCGAGAAGCAGGCGCGCATCGACGCCGGCCGCGATGTGATCGTCGGCGTCAACAAGTACAAACTGGCCACCGAGGAGGCGCTCGACACACGCGACATCGACAACGTCGCGGTCCGCGCCAACCAGATCGAGCGGCTGCGCCAGGTGCGCGCTTCGCGCGATCCGGCGGCGGTACAGCTTGCGTTGAATGCCTTGACCGAATCGGCCGAAACCGGCGCCGGCAACCTGCTCGAACTGAGCATCCAGGCCGTGCGTTTGCGGGCCACGGTCGGCGAGGTCAGCGACGCGCTCGGACAAGTTTGGGGGCGCCATCGCGCCGACACGCAAAAGGTGACCGGTGTGTATGCAGCCGCCTATGACTCGGCCGAAGGCTGGGACAAACTCAAACACGAAATCAAAGACTTCGGCGAAGCGCAGGGCCGCCGGCCCCGGGTGCTGATCGCCAAGCTCGGGCAAGACGGCCACGACCGGGGTGCCAAGGTCGTGGCCACGGCATTCGCCGACCTCGGCTTCGATGTCGACATCGGCCCGCTGTTTCAGACGGCCGAGGAATGCGCCCGCCAGGCGATCGAAAACGACGTGCATGCCGTGGGCGTGAGCACGCTCGCGGCCGGCCACAAGACCCTGGTGCCGGCAATCATCCAGGCGCTAAAGGACCAGGGTGCCGGCGACATCATCGTCTTCGTCGGCGGCGTGATTCCGCGCCAGGACTACGACTTTTTGTACCAGGCCGGCGTCAAAGGCATCTACGGCCCGGGCACGCCGATACCGGCGAGCGCAAAAGACGTGCTTGAGCAGATCAAGGCCAGTCTTGCGAAAGCCTGAGGTTCCGGTGGCGGCGAGTGCGGCCGACCAGTCTCTGGTTCGCGCCGTGCAGGCGGGCAATCGTCGCGCGCTGGCCAAGGCCATCACGCTGCTGGAGTCGACCCGCGCCGACCACCGGCTGCGCGCCGATGCCTTGCTGAACGCCTTGCTGCCCGACACCGGCAAGGCCCTGCGGCTGGGCATCTCGGGCGTGCCAGGCGTGGGCAAGTCGACCTTCATCGAAGCACTCGGCCTCGCGCTCATCCAGAAGGGCCACAAGGTCGCGGTGCTGGCGGTGGACCCGTCCAGCAGCGTCTCGGGCGGCTCCATCCTGGGGGACAAGACACGCATGGAGATGCTGTCGGTGAACCCGTCCGCCTTCATCCGGCCCAGCCCGGCGTCGGGCACGCTGGGCGGGGTGGCCGAGAAAACGCGCGAATCGATGCTGGTGTTCGAAGCCGCCGGTTTCGATGTGGTGATCGTCGAGACCGTGGGCGTGGGCCAGAGCGAAACCGCGGTGGCCAGCATGACCGACATGTTCGTGCTGATGCAGTTGCCCAACGCGGGCGACGACCTGCAGGCCATCAAGAAAGGCGTGATGGAACTGGCCGACCTGGTGGTCGTCAACAAGGCCGACCTCGACCCCGATGCGGCGATGCGCGCCGAGGCGCACATCAGCAGTGCGCTGCGTGTGTTCAGTTTTCACGGCGGCCCGGAGCAGTCCCATGCGCGCTGGCACACACAGGTGCTGCGGCTCAGTGCACTCAGCTGCCTGAAGGACGGGCAGGGCGTCGCGTCCTTCTGGTCGGTGGTCGAACAGTTCCACCGGCAGGGCCGCGCCAGCGGCGAATTCGACGCGCGCCGCAAGCGCCAGGCGCTGGCGTGGATGTGGGACATCGTCCAGGCCCGCTTGCAAGCCGACTTTCGCAACCACCCGGCGGTGCGCCAGGCCCTGGCACAGACCTTGAGCGACGTGAGCGCGGCCCGCATCGCACCCTCGGCCGCCGCACGCGGCCTGTTGAACCTGTTTGAACATTCCCCGACCTAGAAACCGAAACACCATGCACGACATCATTCAACAGCTCGACGCCAAGCGTGCCAAGGCGCGCCTGGGCGGCGGCGAAAAGCGCATCGCCGCGCAGCACGGCAAAGGCAAGCTGACCGCGCGCGAGCGGCTCGAATTGCTGCTGGACGAAGACAGCTTCGAAGAGTGGGACATGTTCGTCGAACACCGTTGTGCGGACTTCGGCATGGCCGACAACAAGATCCCCGGCGACGGCGTGGTCACCGGCTACGGCACCATCAACGGCCGGCTGGTGTTCGTCTTCAGCCAGGACTTCACGGTCTTCGGCGGCGCGCTGTCCGAAGCCCACGCCGAGAAGATCTGCAAGGTGATGGACCAGGCCATGAAGGTCGGCGCGCCGGTGATCGGCATCAACGACTCGGGCGGCGCGCGCATCCAGGAAGGCGTGGCCTCGCTGGGCGGCTATGCCGAGGTCTTCCAGCGCAACGTGATGGCCTCGGGCGTGGTCCCGCAGATCAGCCTGATCATGGGCCCTTGCGCCGGCGGCGCGGTCTACAGCCCGGCGATGACCGACTTCATCTTCATGGTGAAGGACAGCTC
>JAYSVE010000891.1:0-2817 GCA_043718725.1 Methylibium sp. | reverse complement strand
CGGCAGTGCCGGCGGCATGACCTGCAGGGTGCACGTGGCGCTGCACGGCTGCCAGCAGAATGTCGCGACCATCGGCGACAGGTTCATCAAGAACACCGGCTACAGCCGCTGGGCCGACACCAATCGCATCGTCGTGCTGTTTCCGCAGACCCGCGTCGACACCACGCGCCGCCCGACGTCGGCCAGCGGAACATTGGCAAACGCCAACGGCTGCTGGGACTGGATCGGCTGGTACGGCAGCAACTTCGCGCAGCGTGCCGGCAGCCAGCAAGCGGCCATCAAGGCGATGGTCGACCAGCTCGCCTCGGGCACCGGCGGCGGTGGGGGCGGCGGCACGCTGCCCGCACCGACCGGCGTCACGACCTCCGCCGCGACAGCCAACAGCATGGCGATCGCCTGGGCCGCCGTGTCCGGCGCGGCCGGCTACAACGTCTACCGCAATGGGGCCAGGTCGAACGCGGCGCCGGTCACGGCGACCACGTTCACCGACATCGGGCTGGCGCCGGCAACGCCGTATTCGTGGACCGTGGCGGCGGTCGACGGCGCGGGGCTCGAAGGCGCGCCATCGACCCCGGCCACGGGCGCCACGACCGGCGGCGTCGAGGTCTGCTTCACGGCGTCGAACTACGCGCATGTCGGCGCGGGCCGCGCCCACATGAGCGGCGGCTACGTGTATGCGAACGGCTCGAACCAGGCCATGGGCCTGTGGAATGTGTTCGTGACGACGACGCTCAAGCGCACCCACACCAACTTCTACGTGGTCGCCAACTGCCCGTGAGGCCATGGCGGTGGACCCGTGGATCGCGCGCACACCGGCGGCGCGGGCGAGTACGAGCCAGCCTTGTGTTTCCACTTGAGCCGGCGCGGCCGTGTTCAACAACCACGGTGCGCTGACCGCCACCGAGTGCAAGGGCTTGGGCAAACGCGCGATCGCGCTCGCAATCGCGCTCGGCGAACCGGGCCACGGCCAGTGCGCGGGGTTAACCCCCTCCCATGAACAAAGTGATTGCGACGTCCCGCCACCCGCGCTTTGCGAGCATGATCTGCCGAGCCACAGCCGAGGTCGGGACCGAAGCATTGGAGGTCACCGCGGGGCAAGTCCCATAGGAAGTGCGCCGAAAAATACCAGTGCGCGAGCAACTTCCAGGAGAGATTCATGATGACGATCATGCCTTCGAGAATCGCTTGCGGCCTGCTGGCCGCGGGCATTGCAGCCTGCACCGCAGCCGCCGCGGATACCGACCCAAGCCCCGGCTGGCCCAGTGCCGGCCACGACCTGAAGAACTCGCGCCACCAAGCCGGCGAGACGCGCATCAGCGTGAAGACGGTGGGCAGGCTGGTCAAGAAATGGGAGTTCACGACCGACGGCGACGTGACCGCCAACCCGGCCGTCGAGGGCGATTTTCTCTACTTCCCCGACTCCACCGGATCGCTCTACAAGCTGAACAAGAACACCGGTGCGCTGGTCTGGAAATCGGCCGTGTCCAGCTACACCGGCGTGCCCGGCGACTTCGCGCGGGCCACACCGGCCATCAGCGGCGATGCGTTGATCCTGGGCAACCAGGCGGGCAGGCTGCTGGGTGCCGCCTTCGGCCAGCCGGCGCCCGCGCCTGCAAGAGTATTTGCGGTGAACAAGACTACCGGTGCCGCGTTGTGGTCGACTCAAATTGACGCCACTCCCTTTTCGTACGTGACGCATTCGGCCTTGGTGGTCGACGGCACGGCGTTCGTGGGCACCGCGTCGAACGAGGAACTGCTGTCGGCATTTGTGGCACCCGAATTTTGGCAATGGAACTTCCGCGGCAGCGTCACGGCGCTGGACGCGGCCACCGGCGCCATCAAGTGGAAGACCTACACGGTGCCTCTGGGCTACTTCGGCGGCGCAATCTGGGGCAGCACGGGCGCGGTGGACAAGAAGCGCCAGCTGCTCTTCCTGGCCACTGGCAACAATTACATGGTGCCGCAAGGCGTGCTCGACTGCCTGGCCTCCGGCGGCGTCCCGGCCTCGTGCATGAGCCCCGACAACCACTTCGACTCGATCATTGCGCTGGACTTGGTCACCGGCGCCGTCAAGTGGAGCGCGAAGGGCCTGCCCAGCGACACCTGGAGCGTGGCCTGTGGGCTGAATGTGCCTGGCGCCATCACCATCGGGCCGGGCTTCCCCGGGGTGTACGGCAACTGCCCCAACGCCAATCCCGCAACCGCCGGCCCGGACTACGACTTCGCGCAAGGCCCGCTGCTGTTCAATGGCGACGACGAGGATTCGCTGGTCGGCGCGGGCCAGAAGAGCGGCATGTTCTGGGCCTTCCGCGCCAAGGACGGCAAGCCCGCCTGGTCGCGCCAGGTCGCCCCGGGCGGCGTGACCGGCGGGCTGCAATGGGGTTCGGCGACCAATGGGCGCGACATCTTTGTCGCCGCCTCGAACAGCGGGCCCACCAGCAATGGAGGCGGTGCCGGCGCGAAGCCCTGGACGCTGAAAGACGGCTCCATCACCACCGCCGGCGGCTGGGCCTCGCTCAATGCCAAGACCGGCAAGCTGCAGTGGACCACCGCGGACCCGCAGGGCAGCCGCGCCGAAGCGGCCGTGAGCCTGGCCAACGGCCTGGTCTTCGGCTGCAACATGGCGGCCGGTGCGGGCACGATGTACGCGCTGGACGCCAAGTCGGGCAAGCCGCTGTGGTCGCACAACAGCGGCGCGCCCTGCACGGCCGGCCCGTCGATCGTCGATGGCATGGTGTTCTGGGGCAGCGGCACCTTTGGCCTGTTCGGGCCGACCGGGCCGAGGAAGGTGTTCGCCTTCGGTCTGTGAGCCAGCGG
>JAYSVE010000090.1:0-13250 GCA_043718725.1 Methylibium sp. | reverse complement strand
ACGACATGGACGCGTCGCCGCTGTTCCCGCGTTTCGAGGTGCCGCTCACCGGGCGGTCGCACTTTGACGCCGATCTGGCGCTGGGCGACGCCTTGTGTGCCGCCACGCGGGGCTGGCTGGCGCGCGCCGAGGCCCGGGACGGCGCACGCCCGGCCTTGCACCGCGGGCTGATCGCCAGTGGTGATCGATTTGTGTCCAGCGCGCTTGAATGCGCCGCCTTGCGCACGGCGCTGCCGGAGGTGCTCGCGGTCGAGATGGAGGGCGCGGCGCTGGCCCAGGTGTGTGCCGATTTCGAGCGGCCTTTTGCGGTGCTTCGCACCATTTCCGATCGCGCCGACGCCAGCGCGCCCGCAGACTTCACGCGCTTCATTGACGAAGTGGCGAGCGTCTACACCCGCGCCATCATCGGCGCCTGGCTGTCGGGTAGTCTGGCGCCATGAACCCCGTCAAGCTGCTGTGGCGCTTGCTTCGCGGCAGCTTGCTGGTGCTGGCCGCGGCGCTGTTGTTCTTTGAAGAGTGGGGCTGGCGGCCGCTCACGGCGTGGGCCGCCCGGTTGGCGCTGTGGCCACCGCTGGCGCGGCTCGAAGCGCACATCCGCACGCTGAGGCCGAGTCTGGCGCTGGCGCTGTTTCTGTTGCCCACGCTGCTGCTGTTGCCGGTCAAGCTGCTGGCGCTGGCGTTGATCCACAGCGGCCAGGGCGCGCTGGGATTGGCCGTCATCGTCGCCGCCAAGCTGCTCGGCACGGCCGTGGTCGGGCGGCTGTTCATCCTGACCGAGCCGCAGTTGCTGCGGTTTGCAGGGTTCGCCCGCGCGCTGGGCTGGTGGCGCGTGACCAAGGAGCGCGTGAAGGCGGCCGTGCAGGCGTCGGTCGCGTGGCGCGCGGCGCAGGTCGCGCGGCGCAGGCTTCGCGTCTGGCTGCGGCGCAGCGCCCGCTGAACCCGTCGCCCGGCGTTGCTTTGGCGTCGATTCAGCGTCGGTGCCGACGACCGTTTCCTTGTCCGAGGCGCGACGCTATCTGCGGCACACTCGGTGCATGTCGCCCCGCCTGTATGTGGACCAGCCCCTCCGCGCCGGTTCGACGCTCTCCCTGCCCGCTGGGCCGGCGCGCCATGTGCAGGTGCTGCGCTTGCAACCCGGCGCGGCGCTGACCTTGTTTGACGGCGCGGGTGGCGAATGGCGCGCCTGCGTGCTGCACATGGGCCGCAGCGAGGTGCAAGTGCAGGTGGATGAACACGACCCCACGGAGCGCGAGCTGGCGTTGCCCGTGACCCTGGCGTTGGGCATGCCCGCCAACGAGCGCATGGACACGCTGGTCGAAAAGGCCACCGAGCTGGGCGCGGCGGTCGTTCAACCGCTGGTCTGTCAGCGTTCGGTGCTGCGCCTGAGCGGCGAGCGCGCACACAAAAAGGTCCAGCACTGGCACGGCGTGGCGGTGGCGGCCTGCGAGCAAAGCGGCCGGACCCGGGTGCCGCGCATCGAGCCGGTGTTGGCCTTCGCCGCATGGCTCGCAGGCCTGCCCGAGGCGGGAGGCGTGCGGCGTGTCTTGCTCAGCTTTGCCGGCGCGCTGCCCACACCGCACGCCGGCCCGGGCGGCGTGTTGTGCCTCAGTGGCCCCGAGGGTGGGCTGACCGAGGCCGAAGAGGCCGCGGCGCGCCAGGCCGGTTTTGTCGCCATGTGTCTGGGTCCGCGCGTGCTGCGCGCCGACACCGCCCCGCTGGCGCTGCTGGCCCACCTGGCGCTGTCCATGCCCGCGTCTCACACGGCCCGTCGATGAACGTTCAACTGCTGCTGCTTGCACTGTGCCAGGGCTTCTTCCTCACCAACAACGTCACGTTCATCGCCATCAACGGGCTGGTCGGGCTGAGCCTGGCGCCCAGCGCGTGGATGGCCACCTTGCCGCTCACGGGCTATGTGGCCGGCGCCGCGCTGTGTGCCGGCATGGTGGGCCGGCACCAGCGCGTCTGGGGCCGCAAACGCGCGTTCCAGGCCGGCCTGGTGGTGGCGATGCTGTCGAGCGCGCTGTGCGCCCATGCCGCTTCGACCCACAACTTCTGGCTGCTGGTGGCGGCCACGGTCGTGGCGGGTTACTACAACGCGAATGCGGCTTTGTACCGGTTTGCCGCAACTGAATTGGTGGCGCCTTCGTTCAAGGAAAAGGCCATCTCCTGGGTGCTTGCCGGCGGCATCATCGGTGCGGTCGTGGGCCCGAATCTGGCCAGCGCCACCCGCGATGTTCTGCCCGTCGCGTTTGCCGGCGCCTACGCCGCCCTGGCGGTGGTGGCGCTGCTGGCGCTGCTGACGCTGGCGTTCATCAACTTCCCGCCCATGGTCCAGCCCAGCGCAACGCACCCGGGCCGGCCGCTGCGCGAGATCGCACGCCAGCCGGTGTTCATCGTCTCGGTGCTGGCGTGTGCGCTCGGCTATGGTGTGATGAACCTGCTGATGGCCGCCACGCCGATTGCCATGGCCCAGTGTTCGCACTCGTTCAAGAGCACCGCGCTGGTGCTGGAATGGCATGTGCTGGGCATGTTCGCGCCCAGCTTTTTCACCGGCTCACTGATCAAGCGTTTCGGCTGCCTGCCCATCATGGGCGTGGGCGTGGTGCTGAACGCGCTGTGCATCGCGGTGGCGCTCAGCGGGGTCGATCTGATGCAGTTCCTGGTCGCGCTGATGATGCTCGGCGTGGGCTGGAATTTTCTCTACATCGGCGCCACGACCTTGTTCACCCAGACCTATCGGCCGGAAGAGAAAACCACCGCGCAAGCGGCGATGGACACGTTGGTCTACACCAGCATGACCGTCACGTCGTTCAGCTCCGGCGCACTCATCACGACGCAGGGCTGGACCTGGCTCAACCTCGGCTCCTTGCTGCCGATTCTGGTGACCGCCGCGGCCTTGGGCTGGCTTGCCACGCACCAGCGGCTCCGCCAGAATCGCGCCGTTCGTTAACTCTTGGAGACGGTGATGGGATTGCTTGACTCGGTGGTTGGGATGTTGTCGGGTGGCCAGGGCGCAGGTAGTGGCAATGCGGCGCTGTTGAATGCGGTGGTCGCCATGTTGGCCAACAACGGGCAGGCAGGCGGTGGTCTGGGCGCGATGCTCGGCAAGGCGCAGCAAAGCGGCCTGGGCGATGTGGTGAGTTCCTGGATCGGCAAGGGCCAGAACATGCCGATCTCCGGCGACCAGGTGCAGGACGTGTTGGGCTCAGACATGCTTTCCAACCTGGCCAAGCAGCTCGGCGTGAGCCATGGCGAAGCCGCCTCGCAGGTGTCGCAGGTCCTGCCCGATGTGGTGGACCGGCTCACGCCCCAAGGTCAGATGCCGCAAGGAGGCCTGGGCAGCGTGACGGACTTGCTCGGGATGTTGCTGAAGCGCTAAAAATTGGGCCCACCCCCGGAGCGGTTGCGCCGCTCCCCTCAAGGGGGTTGAGCGTGGCCTGCAAGGCGCACCTGCGGCCCGGTAAAGCCGACTCCGTGGGGTTCACGTGAGGGCCCTTGAGCCCCGGCTGTGGGGTCGCGGGCCCGCTCTCACGGACCGCGCGAGATGTCCTTTGGATTCGCGCGCGCCGAGCCGGCAACCAGTTCGAAGCGGAACAAGCGGCACTCGATGGGCCCGTTCCACATCGGCACCCGGCGTGATTCTTTCAGGCGCATCGCGCCCGGCAGCTTCATGTCGGGGCTGAGCACATAGGCGGTCCAGCCGGCCGGGTGCAGCGTGTAGGCGCGCTTCCAGTGGGCGGCCAGGCGCGCAAAGAAGTCGTCGGGCAGCGTCTTGTTGTCGGCATGGCGGGCGTCGTGCTCGCGCCGCGGCGCGGCGGCCGGGCCGGCCTTGCCGGCAACGTCGATGCGCTCGCCGTAGGGCGGGTTGATCATCAAGGTGCCGGGCATCCCCGGCGGCAGTGTCGGGGCCGGCCGCTCCAGCACATCGCCGCCGTGAAACGTGATGGCCGCCGCGACCCCGGCACGCTCGGCATTGCGGCGGGCGAAGTCGACCATGCGAAACGACACGTCGCTGGCCTCGATGGGCACCACAGACGCATGGATGCGGGCCTGCGCCGCGCTTCTGAGCCGCTGCAGCTGGGCGCGCATCTCGGCGTCGGCAAACGGCAACAGCCGCTCGAACCCGAAGCGCCGCTTCAGGCCGGGCGCGATGCCGCAGGCGATCTGCGCGGCCTCGATGGCGATCGTGCCCGACCCGCAGCACGGGTCGTGCAAGGCGCCGCCGGCCTGCGGTGTGCCGCGCCAGCCGGCGGCGGCCAACATCGCGGCGGCGAGCGTTTCTTTCAACGGCGCGTCGCCCACGTCTTCGCGCCAGCCACGCTTGAACAGCGATTCTCCGGAGCTGTCCACATACAACACCGCGCGCTCGGGCCCCGCGTGCAGCACCAGTTGCAGGTCGGGCTGGTGGGTGTCGACGCTGGGGCGTTCGCCGGTCGCGTCGCGCAGCATGTCGCAGACCGCGTCCTTGATGCGCAAGGCCGCGAAGTTCAGGCTCTTCAACGGGCTGCGCTGGGCCGTGGTGTCGACGCGCAGGCTGTGCTGCGGGGTGATCCACTGGCTCCATTCGACGGCGCGGGCCAACTCGTACAGGTCGTTCTCGTGCGTGTACGGGCCTTCGGCGACTTCGATCAACACGCGCTGTGCGAGACGGCTCTCCAGGTTGAGGATCATCACCACCCGCGGGTCGCCTTCAAGCGCAACGCCGCCGCGCGCGCGCGTGATCCGCGCCGGCGCGGTGTCGGGAAGCAGGCGCCGCACCTCCTCGAACAACCACTCTTCGACGCCGGCGGCACAGGGCAGGAACAGGGGCAGTGGCATGGCTACAGGTCGCGTCGCAGGTTGGCCGGGGCAATCCGCATGGCCTCGCGGTACTTGGCCACGGTGCGGCGCGCCACCTGGATGCCCTGCTCTTCGAGCATTTGGGCCAGCTGGCTGTCGCTGAGCGGCTTGGCGGGGTCTTCGGCGCCGACGAGTTGCTTGATCAGGGCGCGCACCGCGGTGCTGGAAGCATTGCCGCCGGCCTCGGTGTTGAGCGAGGAGCCGAAGAAGTATTTCAGCTCGAAGGTCCCGAAAGGTGTGGACATGTACTTGGCGGTCGTCACGCGTGAGATGGTCGACTCGTGCAGACCGAGCTCGTCGGCGATCTCGCGCAGCACCAGCGGCTTCATCGCGATCGCGCCATGGGTAAAGAAGCTCTTCTGGCGCTCGACGATGGCCTGCGACACCCGTTGAATCGTGTCGAAGCGCTGCAGGATGTTCTTCATGAACCAGCGTGCTTCCTGCAGGCGCGAGCTGAGCCCGGCCCCGGCTCCGTTGCTGGGATCGGCGCCGCCACGGCTGCCGCCGCCGCGGTGCTGGCGGATCGCATTGGCGTACAGGTCGTTGATGCGCAGCTTGGGCATCACGTCGGGGTTGAGCACCACTTTCCAGCCGCGTCCGGCCTTTTGCACGAACACGTCGGGCACGATGATCAAGGCTTCGGCGCGGGCGAATTGGCGGCCGGGTTTGGGCTCCAGCGTCCGGATCAGCGCCTGAGCCTGCTTGAGCAAGTCTTCCTCGGCGCCGGTGGCGGCCATCAAACGCTTCAGATCGCGCCGGGCCAGCAATTCCAGGTGGCTCTTGCAGACGAGGATCGCGATCGTCTGCGCCTCGCTGCGTGGCAGGGTTCGCAACTGCAGGACCAGGCACTCGGTCAGGTCGCGCGCGCCCACGCCAGTGGGCTCCATGCTTTGCAACCAGTGCAATGCGCATTGCAAACGGGCGAGCACGTCGGCGCCCGGTTCGGCATCCACCGGCTCGTCGGTCAGCGTGTCGGCGATCTCTTCCAGTGTGTCGGCGAGGTAGCCGTCGTCGGTGAGCGATTCGATCAACACCATCACCGCCGTCGCGTCCAGGCTGCTCAGGCGAAGACCCAGCAACTGCTCGCGCAAATGGTCTTGCAGACTGGGGGTGGCGGTGTCCCGGTCGGTGGATTCAAAGTCATCGGCGTCGTTGTTCGCGCCGCTCTTGCCGGGGGTTTCGCGGATGCCGTCGAAGTCTTCGCGCTCGGTGCCGTTTTCCCAGTCGTCGCGCTCGGGACTGTCCAGCGCCGGGGCGTCGTCGGCGGCATCGCTGCCGGCGTCGGTGGCGCGCTCGGCCTCGCGTTCGCCCGAACGCTCGGCCGGCGAGAGGCGCTCGGCCATCGGCTCGAACGCGGGAGCGCTTTCTTCCTCATTTTCGAGGAACGGGTTTTGCTCCAACATCTGCTCGACTTCCTGATGCAGCTCCAGCGTCGAGAGTTGCAGCAGGCGGATCGATTGCTGGAGCTGCGGCGTCAGCGCCAGGTGCTGGGACAGGCGGACCTGCAGTGAGGGCTTCATGGGAAGTGCTGCCCCTACATGCGGAAATGTTCGCCGAGGTAGACCTTTCGGACGTCGGGGTTCTCGACGATCTCGGCCGGCGTGCCCTCGGCCAACACGCGGCCCTCGCTGATGATGTAGGCGCGGTCGCAAATGCCCAGCGTCTCGCGCACATTGTGGTCGGTGATCAGCACGCCAATGCCACGGCTCTTGAGAAAACCGATGATGCGCTGGATCTCGATCACCGCGATCGGGTCCACGCCCGCGAAGGGCTCGTCGAGCAAGATGAAGCGCGGCTGGGTGGCCAGCGCGCGGGCAATCTCCACCCGCCGGCGCTCGCCGCCGGACAGCGCCAACGCCGGCGAATCGCGCAGTTTCTCGATGCTCAACTCATGCAGCAACCGGCTCAGCAATTGTTCGATCAGCGCCGGCTTGAGCGGCCGGCCGTCCGGCCCGATTTGCAGTTCGAGCACCGCGCGAATGTTCTCTTCGACATTGAGTTTGCGAAAGATCGACGCTTCCTGCGGCAGGTAGCTCAAGCCGAGCCGGGAGCGCTGGTGGATGGGCAATCGCTCGACGCGCCTGCCTTCGATGCTGATCTCTCCGGCGTCGGCGCGCACCAGGCCCACGATCATGTAGAAGCTGGTGGTCTTGCCGGCGCCGTTGGGCCCGAGCAGGCCGACCACCTCGCCGCTGTCCACGGCGAGATGCACGTCGTGCACGACCCTGCGGGCGCCGAAGGACTTTTGCATGCCCACGGCTTCGAGCCGGTGGTTTGCGGCCGACGCGGCCGGCACGGCGGTCAACGCTTGTCTCCCGGCGTCGGGCTCGGTTTGGGTGGCGTGGGGGTCGAGGCCGCCGGTGCGGCTTCGGCGGCGGCGGCCGAGCCCTCGCGCGGGGTCAGCACGGCGCGAACCCGGCCCCCCGGCTGGGTGGCGCTGCCGCCAGACACGTTGAACACCTCGTTGAGGCTGTCGTAGCTGACCAGGTTGCCGCTGATTTCATCGGCCACGCTGGAGCCGCGCAAGCGTCGCACCGAAGCGCGATTGACGAACCTGACGGTGTCGGACTTGCCGTCGTATTCGAGCCGTTCGGCGTCGCCCTCGATGGTTTCGTCCACCCCCTCGCGCTTTTGGCGAAACGTGGCGGGCTTGCCTTCGGCGCCAAAAGCCACCGCATTGTGATAACCGCCGGCGGTTTCGCGCAATTCGACCCGCCCGGCCTGGATCAGCATGCTGCCCTTGCGCACCACGACGTTGCCGTTGAAGACGACCAGGTTGTTGACCAGGTCGATGCGGCCCTGTTGATCGGCATCGACCGTCAGTTTTTGGAACCGATCGGCCTTTTCAGCCAGGGCGGCCAGGGGGCTGGCGGCCGCGCACAAGCCGATCAAGATGGCAGCAACCCGAAGCAAAAGGGTGGCGCAAGGGAGGGTGTGGCGGGGGTGGGTCATAGAGGCATGAAACTTGCATGCCATTCTAGCCCAAGCAATTGCCAGGCCGGTCGCAAAAGTTCACGGCCGTGGCGCGCCCGGCGGGAGTCCCGTCGGCTCTCGATCCCGACTGCCTCGCCCGGCCATCGGGTCAGCCCTCAACCGCTTTTGCGAACCTGCTGAACGAGGAAGTCAGCCACTTCGAGGGCACGCTCGTTCGAGCCGGCCAGGCTGCCAGACGTGTAGAAACGCCCCTGGATGCCGATGGCCGGCACACCATCGATCTTGTAAGACTCGGACAATTGTTTGGCCTGACGCGCCTTGGTCTGGACCGAGAACGAGTTGAAGACATCAAGAAACTTCGCGCTGTCCAGCCCATTTTTGGCCATGAAAGCGGCAATATCGGCCGGTTTGTCGAGTTTTGCCCGATCGTTGTGGATCGCGTAGAACACCTTGCGATGCAACGCGTCCACCTGGCCCATCGCTTCGAGGGCGTAGTACAGACGCTGGTGGGAGCCAAACGGCTCGTCCCGAAATGCGACCGGCACGCGGCGGAACAGCACATCGGCGGGCAGCTTCTTGACCCAAGGCTCAAGCACCGGCTCGAAGTCGCTGCAATGCGGGCAACCGTACCAGAAGAATTCTACGACTTCAATCTTGCCGCCGGCGGCGGCTGGAAGGGGCTGGCTCAAGCGCACAAAATGCTTGCCCTCGGTGGGCGTGGCTTGGGCATGGCCGAGGGGGGTTTGGACAAGTCCGGCGGCGCCGGTCGTGGCGGCCAGCAGGGTGGCGGCGAATTCGCGACGTTTCATCTGGGTTCGATCCTTCAGTGACGATTTCAAAACAATGTTCGACCGACCAGACAACCGAGCGGCTGGTTCAGGCGAATATCGGCCCTTGCGTTACTTCTGCACCGTCACCAGGGCTGCATCGACGCCGGCACGGTCAAGTTTTTCTTTCGCGGCCTCGGCATCCGCGCGTCTGTCGAACGGCCCGATGCGGACCCGGTACATCGTGCGGCCGGACTGTTCTCGCTCGGTCAACCTGGCCTCGAACCCCAGCATCGCCAACTTGGCGCGCTGTTGTTCAGCATCTTCGGTTCGCGCATACGCGCCAGCCTGAACCAGGTACGTGAACGGATCGACACCCGGTTTGGTGGACGCGGGCGCGGGCGCTTTGGCGGCAACGGCCGCGCTCGGTGGCTCAAGACGGTCGCCCGCGACCACCGCCGTGCGGGGGACGGGGGGCACCCCGGAGGCGGCCGGCGCCGCCGCCATCGGCAGCGCCGGTTTGGCCACGGCCGGCGGGGCCGGCAGAGCGACGGCGCTCGCGGCCACCGCGGGGCGGACCCCTTGCTTGCCCTGCAGCGGGCCGTTCGGGTCCCAGTTCTTGTTCTTCTCGATCTCCGCGGCGTCCTGTTCGGCCGAACGCTGGTGAACCTTGTTGACAAAAGGCACCGGCACCTTGGTGACGTACAGCGCGACACCCAGCGACAGGGCCAGCCCCACCAGCAAGCCGACCACCATGCCGATGACGAATCCGCCTCGCTGGGTTTGTCTCGGGTGTTCGTTCATGGTGGGTCCAACTCTCGGTTCATTCGCTGCGGGGCACTGACGCCAAGCACGGCGAGCGCGTTGTGGATGACCTGGCGGGTGGCGGTCAGCAGCGCCAGCCGGGCGCGACTGAGCTGCGCGTCGTCGACCAAAAAGCGCTCGGCGGCGTAATAGCTGTGGAACTGACCCGCCAGGTCGCGCAGGTAAAAGGCCACGTCGTGCGGCGCCAGATGGCTTGCCGCATCGCTCAGCATGCGCGGGAAATCGGCCAGCTTGAGCATCAGCGCTGCTTCGCTGGGCGCTGTCAACAATGCGAAGTCGGCCCCGGCCAGTGTGGCCGCGTCGCCACCCTTGTCGATGAATTGCTGGATCACCGAGCAGATCCGGGCATGCGCATACTGCACATAGAACACCGGGTTCTCGTCGTTCTCTTTTAGCGCAAGGTCGACGTCAAACGTGAATTCGGTGTCGGCCTTGCGGCTGATCAGGAAAAACCGCACCGCGTCCTTGCTGGTCCATTCGATCAGGTCGCGCAGCGTGACATACGCGCCGGCGCGCTTGGAGAGTTTGACCTCCTCGCCACCGCGCATCACCGTCACCATCTTGTGCAGCAAATAGTCGGGAAAGTCCGGGGGCGCGCCCGTGCCTGCGGCCTGAAGGCCGGCGCGCACCCGGGCAATCGTGCCGTGGTGGTCCCCGCCCTGGATGTTGATGGCCTTGTCGTAGCCGCGCTCGAGCTTGTTGAGGTGGTAGGCCACGTCGGGCACGAAGTAGGTGTAGCTCCCGTCCGACTTGCGCATGACGCGATCCTTGTCGTCGCCGTAGTCGGTGGTGCGCAGCCACAGCGCGCCGTCCTGTTCGTAGGTCTTGCCCGCGGCCACGAGGCGCCGCACCGTGGCATCGACGCGGCCGCTGGAATAAAGGCCGGACTCCAGAAAATAGCGGTCGAAGCGCAGGCCGAAGGCCTGCAGGTCCAGGTCCTGTTCGTGGCGCAGGTAGGCCACGGCAAACTGGCGGATGGCGTCCAGATCGTCGGCGTTGCCGGACGCGGTGAATTCGCGGTCGTCGGCCTTGACGGTTTTGCCCGCCGTGAAGTCGGCGGCGATGTCGGCGATGTAGTCGCCGTTGTAAGCCGATGCCGGCCACTGAGCGTCGCCGGGCCGCAAACCGAACAGGCGCGCCTGCACCGACGCCGCAAGCGTGGCGATCTGCACGCCGGCATCGTTGTAGTAGAACTCGCGCGTGACCTGCCATCCCTGCGACTCGAACAGCTTGCACACCGCGTCGCCCAGGGCCGCCTGACGGGCATGGCCCAGGTGCAGCGGCCCGGTCGGGTTGGCAGACACGAACTCGACCAGTGCCTGCCGGCCGTTGCCCGCCTGGTGACCGAAGCGGTCCCCGCCGGCCAGCACCTCGGCCACCACCGCCTGTTTCGCGGCCGCCTTGAGGCGCAAGTTGATGAACCCCGGACCGGCGATCTCCAAAGCGTCCACCCAGCGCGTGACGGCGGGTTGACGTTGCAGGGCGTCGATCAGGGCCGCCGCCACGTCGCGCGGGTTTTGCTTGAGCGGCTTGGCCAATTGCATCGCCGCGGTGCAGGCCAGGTCGCCATGCGCGGCCTGTTTGGGGGATTCGAAGGCCGCCGCCACACTGGCTTGCGGACTGACCTGAACGATGGCCTCGGCGAGTGCCTGGATCAGGTCTTGTTTGGCTTGGAGCATGCATCGATTCTACGTTTGGCCTCTCGGCCGGCACCCAAGTCCGCCGGCCAGCGCAATATCGCCGAAATGACCCGCTGTTGGGACCCATCGCCCCGGCCCGCTCATGCCAAGATCGCCGGGTCGGCCACTCGGTCGGAAATGTCCCCATGCAGAGCACCATCACACTCCCCCTGGACCATTTGTCCGACGAAAAGTCCTTGCCGCAACGGATCGGTAAGTACCGCGTGCTGGGCCGGCTCGGCGAGGGTGCGACCAGCGAGGTTTTCTTGTGTCGCGACGACTTTCGAGGCCGCGACGTGGCCGTCAAACGGGTGCGCATCAGCACCGCGGGCGACCCGATGGAGGGCCGCTATTTCGAGCGCTTCTATGCGGCCGAGGCGGCGCTGGTGGGCCAGTTGGAGCATCCGAACCTGGTGCAGATCTTTGACGCCGTGCCCGACCCGCACCAGCCCTACCTGGTGATGGAGTACGTCGCCGGCACGACGTTGCGGCCGTACTGCCGGGCGGACCAACTGCTGTCGCTGGAGACGATCGTCGAAATCGGCTTCAAGTGCGCCATGGCGCTGGACTACGTCTTCCGCAAGGGGCTGATCCACCGCGACGTGAAGCCGGCCAACCTGCTGGTGTCGCTGGTCAATGGCAGTGTGACGGGCGTCAAGATCAGCGACTTCGGCAGCGCACTCAATCTTGGGTCCGACCTGACCCAGGTCCATCGGGTCGGCTCGCTGGCCTACATTGCGCCCGAACAGCTGGAGGGCAGCACCCTCGATTGCCGTGCCGACATGTATTCATTGGCCGCCGTGCTGTACCACCTGATCGCCGGCCGCCCGCCGCTGAATGCGCCGGCGCAGCCGGCGATGGTCCACCAGATCTATCACGGGCGGCCCGATTCGCTGGTGCCGCTGCGCGCCGGCGTCACCGACGGTCTGGACGCGGTGATTCAGCGTGCGCTGGCCAAGAAACCGGAAGACCGGTTTCGCAATTGGGACGAGTTTGCCCAAGCCCTGGCCGGCCTGATCACCAACCGCCTAGTGCCGCGCGCCCAGACCCAGAACGTGCTCGATTCGGAGCGCTTCAACCTGCTCAGATCGCTGGAGTTTTTTGCCGGCTTCGGCGACGTCGAGCTGTGGGAAGTGGTTCACCGTGCGAAATGGGAGCGCTTTCACTTTGGTCACGCGCTGTACCGCCGAGGCGAAGAAGGAAGCGGCTTTCACGTCATTGCCCAGGGCGAGGTCGAGGTGTTTCGAGAAGGCACCCGGGTCGCCCAACTGGGTGTCGGGACTTCCGTGGGCGAGATGGTCTACCTCGCCCCCAGCGAAAGCCTGCGGCGCCACAGTGCCGACGTGATCGTGTCCAAGACCGCCACCACCATTTCATTCACGCCCGCGACGATGGCCCAGCTCAGTCCGGGCAGCCGCCACCTGTTCGACCAGGCCTTCATTCATGTGCTGGTTCGGCGTTTGCACTCGGCGCACGAGATGCTGGCCCACCCGCGCCGCATTCTTTGAAACGAGCGCGCCGCAGCGGTGGCGCAAAAGCGTGATCTGCGCAACTCAGCAAGGCAAGATGAAAGCCTGCAACGCCGACCCCAAGGCCCAGCCCGCCAAAGGTGCCGCGCGCAAGGCCCTCATGAAAGAGTGCCTCAGCGCCTGAACGACGGCTTCAAACCACTTCGAACCATGGGCCCGCCGCACGCGGGCGACTTTCAGGGCTGCGGGACCGGTGCTTTCCAGTAGCCGGGGTCGCCGTACGAGTTCTTCAAGAAATCGATCCACAGGCGCACCCGCAACGGCAGGTGCTTGGCGTGCGGGAACACCGCGTAGATGCCGTTCGGCGCGGCGGCAAACCTCTCCAGCACACTGACCAGCCGCCCGCAGGCGACCTCTTGCTCGATCTCCCAGGTCGAGCGCCACGCCAGGCCCATGCCGGCAACGCACCAGTCGTGCAGCACCTGGCCATCGCTGCAGTCCAGGCGACCGCTGAGGCGCAGATGCGTCGCCGCACCATCGACGATGAAAGCCCAGCCGCGTGTCTGGCTGGCGTCGCTGCTCAAGGCCAGGCACTGGTGGCGCACCAGTTCGCTGGGGTGTTGCGGCGTGCCGGCGCGCTTCAGGTAGGCCGGTGCGGCCACACACATGCGGCGGTTGTCGGCCAGGCGCACGCTGACCAGGCTGCTGTCGGGCAGGTCGCCCACGCGCACGGCGCA
>JAYSVE010000890.1:0-6591 GCA_043718725.1 Methylibium sp. | reverse complement strand
GAGCCGCGCCACCTTCGGCCGGCGCCACAGCGTGTTCTTCGAGCACCACATGGGCATTCGTTCCGCCGAAGCCGAACGAGCTGACACCGGCCACACGCAGCGCCTGAGTCGCCGGCCAAGGCACTGGCGCGGTCGGGATCACGAACGGCGTGCCTTCGAGCCGGATGTGCGGGTTGATCTGGGTGAAATGCAGGTTGGCCGGGATCTGCCGATGGCGCAGGCACCACACCGCCTTGATCAGGCCGGCAATACCGGCGGCCGCCTCCAGGTGGCCGAGGTTCGTCTTCACCGCGCCGAGGTAGCAGCGATGGTCGGCGCCTTGTGCCGGGCCGAACACCTGCGCCAGCGCCTCGACCTCGACCGGGTCGCCCATCGGCGTGCCGGTGCCGTGGGTCTCGACCAGGCCCACCCGTTGCGGCACCATGCCCGCCTGCGCGAGCGCACGGCGGATCACCGCCTCCTGGGCCGGGCCGTTGGGCGCCGTCAGGCCGTTGCTGGCGCCGTCTTGATTGACGGCCGAGCCGGCGATCGTCGCGAGCACCGGGTCGCCGTCGCGCAAGGCGTCGGAAAGCCGCTTCAGCACCACCAGGCCGCAGCCTTCACCGCGGGCGATGCCGCTGGCGGCGGCATCGAAAGTGCGGCACATGCCGTCGCTGGACAGGATCTGCAACTTGCTGAACATCAGGCTGGCCGATGGCAGCAGCATCAGGTTCACGCCACCGGCCAGCGCCAGGTCGCATTCACCGCTGCGCAAGCTCTGACAGGCCAGATGCACCGCCACCAGCGACGATGAACAAGCGGTGTCCAGCGTCATCGAAGGCCCGCGCCAATCGAACACATACGACAGCCGGTTGGCCAGGATGCTGTGCGCCGAGCCGGTGCTCGAATGGCTTTCCACGCCACCGGGCTGCGCGAGCTGCAACAGCTGGTAGTCGTTGCTGTGGCTGTGCGCGCCGACGAACACGCCGCTGGCCGAACCGGCCAGCCGCTCGATCACCAGGCCGGCCGATTCGAGCGCTTCCCAGGCCACTTCAAGCAGCAGGCGCTGTTGTGGGTCCATCAGCGCCGCTTCGCGTGGCGAGATGCCGAAAAACGCGGCGTCGAATTCGGCCACTCCATCGAGAAAACCGCCGCTGCGCGAGTTGATCCGCCGGGGTAACGCCGGATCGGCATCGAACAGCGCGTCGCCGTCCCAGCGCTCGGGCGGAACAGCGCCGACGGCGTCGCGCCCTTGCAGCAGCAGTTGCCAAAATTCGTCGGGCGAGCGCACGCCGCCGGGCAGGCGGCAGGCCGCCGCGACGATGGCGATGCGTTCAAACTTCGGCGCTGCCGCCGGCACAACCGTCGGCAGCGCGGCCTGCTCGGCCAGGCGCTTGGCCAACAGCGCGCGCTTTTCCGGCGACAGCCCGGCCAGGCGATCGGCGGCCGCGCTCACCGCGCCTGCCCTTCGGCGCCGAGCAAGGCGCGGGCTTCGTCGTCGCTGAGCTGCTCGAGGTCGTCGAGCAAGGCTTCGAGCTCGGCATCGGGTGCGACCGTTTGTGTGGCTGCGGCGTTGGCGGGCGTATCGAGCGGCACCTGCAAACGTTCGGCCAGATGGACGCCGAGCGCGTTGACGCTCGGGTGGTTCCAGACCACGGTCGGCGACAGCGCCAGGCCACTGCGCCGCTCGAGGCGGTTGCGCAACTCCAGCGCCATCAGCGAGTCCAGACCGAGCGCTTTCAGCGGGCGGTCCGACGGCACACGTGCGGCCGCCATGCGCAGCACCGCGGCAACGTCGGCCTTCAGCGCCGCGTCCATCAGCGCCCGGCGCGGTGGGCCGGCCGGCACGCTTTCGAGCGCGGCGCGCAGCGTCAACTCGGCGGTCTCGGTGCGCGCGGCGCTGTCGGTGGCGGCGCGCGGCTCGATCAGACTGATGGCGCCGGCGTGACCCATCGCCGCATGCCAGCGCGCGCTGTCGAAGGCCATGCAGGCGGCCTGCGTCGCGTCGCTTTCGAGCAGGCGATCGATGGCCTCCGGTACCTGTGCCGGGATCAGCGGGCCCAGCCCGAGCCGGCGCAGCGAACGCAGCCCGTCCGCCGCCGACGTGGCCAGGCCGACGCCGGCCACCGGCCCAAGGTTAAGGCTCAGGCCATGCAGGCCGCGCGCGCGGCGGTCGTGCGCCAGCGCGTCCAGAAACGCATTCGCCGCGGCATAGTTGCCCTGCCCCGGCGTGCCGAACAGCGAGGCCACCGACGAGAACATCACAAAGCAGTCGAGCGGATCGCCGGCGGTGAGCCGATCCAGAAACCAGGCGCCCAGCACCTTGGCGTCGCGCGGCAGGCGCAGCGAGTGTGGCGTCAATCCGTTCAACGGCGCATCGGCCAGCAGACCGGCCGCATGGAACACGCCGCGCAGCGGCAGGCCTGTTTGGCGCACCCGTTCGAGCACCACGGCGAGCGCCTCGCGATCGGCCACATCGCAAGCGGCGGTGAGCACGCGCGTACCGCCGGCTTCGATCTCGCGCAGCACCTGCCGCGCCGCGGCCGAGGGCTCGCTGCGCCCGATCGGCATCACGCAACCGGCGCCGCGCCGCGCCAGCCACTGCGCCACCTCCAGGCCGAGCGCGCCCAGGCCCCCGCTGATCACATAAGCGCCATCCGAGCGCACCCGCGCGCGCAGCCCTGGCGCGCCGCGCACGCGGCTCGGCGCTGGCTCCAGCTCGATAACGTGTTTGCCGACGTGTTGGCCCGGCATCAAATCCTGGAATGCCTGCGCGAGCTGGTCGGCCGCATAGCGGCGCACCGGCAGGCTGTCGCAGCGGCCGGTTTCCACCAATTGCATCGCCTCGCGGAACATGGCGCCGAGCCGCTCGGGGCGCTCGCGCATCATGCGATCCAGATCGACGGCGAAATACGACAGGGTGCGGCGGAACGGCGCCAGCGCGATCGCACTGCCGCCGTAGATGTCGCGCTTGCCGAGTTCGACGAAGCGGCCAAAGGGCGCGAGGCAGCGCAAGCCGGCCGCGATGGCCTCGCCGGCGAGCGAGTTCAGCACCACGTCGACACCCTGCCCGCCGCTGGCGGCGAGCACCTCCTCAGTGAAGGCCAGGCGGCGCGAATCGAACACCTGCACCACGCCCATCGAGCGCAGCAAGGCACGTTTGTCTTCAGTGCCCGCGGTGGCGAACACCTCGGCGCCGAGCGCGCGCGCAATCTGCAACGCGGCCAGGCCGACACCGCCGGCCGCCGAATGGATGAGGACTTTGTCTCCGCGCTCCAATCGGGCCAGGTGGTGCAGCGCGTACCAGGCCGTGAGGTAGGCAATCGGCAGCCCGGCGGCGCTGGTGGCGTCGAGCTTTGCCGGGCGCGGCAGCACCAGCGCGCTGTGCACCAGCACGTGGCGGCTCATGCACTCGGGGCCGATGGCGATCACCTCATCGCCCGGCGCGGCGCCGGTGACCGCCGCACCCACGCGAGCCACGCGGCCGGCGCACTCGATGCCCAGCGGCCCCTGGCCGTTGTCGTAACCCGGGTAGGTACCGAGCGCTGACAACAGGTTCATGAAGTTGAGCCCGGCGGCAGCGACTTCGATCTCAACTTCGTGGGCGCGCGGCGCCGGGCGCGCCGCAGCCTGCCAATGCAGTGAGTCCGGCACGCCCGGCGTGGCGATCGCGGCCTTGGCGTTGGGTGCGGCGGTGTCGGTGTCGGCCAACTGCATGCGCGGCAAGCGCAGCGCGAGCCATCGCCCGCCACGCAGTGCCAGTTGCCGCTCGGCAGACAGCGCCGCGAGCACCGGCAACAAGGCCACCGATGACCCGGCATCGAGGTCGACCAGGCTCAGATCGAGGGCAGGTTGCTCATGCGCCCAGACCCGCCCCAGCCCCCACAACGCGGCCTGCGCCAGCGCCGGGCGGCCCTTGTCTTGCGGAGTCGAGACCGCGCGCTGCGTGACGAGCCACAAGCGCGGCGCCGTGCGGCAAGCCGCCGCGTCGATCGCCCCGAGCAGCGCCAGCGTGCTGTCGCCCACGCGCTGCCACGCGGCCTCGATCCAGCCGGCATCGTCGCCAGCCTCCGGGCCAGCCCACGCCGACAACTGCACGATGTGGCCGCGCGCAGCGCTGCCTTCGCACAGCGCGCCGATGCGCGGCGCGGCTTGCGGGCCGGCGAGTTCGTGCGCAAGCATCAGCGACACCGCGACGCCGGCCGCGGCCAGCGCGTCGATCAGCGGCTGGGCCGGGGCTGCCTCGGACGCAATCACCAGCACCGGCCCGAGTGCCACGCTTGCGGCGACCGGCTGGGGCACGCCGACCCATGTCGGCGCGTGCAGCAGTTCGTCCGCTGACGGCGGCGCCGCGTGGCGCAGGCGCTCGAAACGCACCCCCTGCACCACGCCGAGCGGATGGCCGTCGGCATCGTGGACGGCCACGTCGGCGGTTGGCGCATCGGCGCTGGCGCCGGCGTTGGGTTTGTCAGGCGTCAGCGCCAGCGCGGCGTGCAGCGGGCGATCAAGCGGCAGCGCATCGTGCAGTTGCAGCAAACCGATGTGGGTGGGAATCGGTGTTGCGTCGTCGCCTTCGCTTGGGTGGGCAAGTGCCACGGCGATCAACTGCAACAAAGCGTCGAGCAGCGGCGGAAAAACCGGGTAGCGCGTGGCGCGCGGATCGAGCGATGCCGCGTCGAGCTGCACCGTGCCGGTGGCGCGCGCGCCGTCGAGCTGCACGTCGTGCAGACCGCGAAAGGCCGGGCCGTATTCCAGGCCCACCGAGCTCAGCAGCGCGTAACACTCGTCGTGCGACAGCAGCGTGGCGCCCGGCGTGGCCGCATTCGGCGGCGTGCGGGTCGGCGCGGCGAGCTCGGCCGCGCAAATCCGGCCCGACGCATGGCGCTGCCAGCGCTCGCCGTCGCCGAGCCCATCGAGGCCGTGGATGTCGAAGCGCCCTTCGGTGTCGCAAACCCATTCGAGCCGCAACTGCATCTTCGGCTGCGCCGCCGCCGGCAAGGCCCAGGCGGAGTGAAACTCCACGTCGCGCAGCGCCCAGGCCTGCAGGCCGCGCGACTCGTGCGCCGCCGCCAGCGCCGCCGCGCAGTAGGCGGCGGCCGGAAACAGCACCGAGCCGCGCACTTGGTGGTCGGCGAGGTATGCAAATCGCGCGGGCACGAGCGTGGATTCCCAACACATGGCCGCCTGCCCGGCCGGCTGGAACATGCGCTCCAGCAAGGGATGCCGGGTGCCGCGCGCCGCGTCGGCCAACCCACCGGCAGCCGCGGGCCTTTGCGCGGCCGCATCGCTCCAGTGGCGCTCGCGCTGCCAGGGATAACAGGGCAGATCGACCGGCCCCTGCCCGCGCGGCAGCACGCGCGCCCAGTCGATCGCCCGCCCGGCCGCCCACAGCGCGGCGACGACGCCGAGCAGCCCAGCAAGCTCTGGCGCATCGCGCCGCCCGCAGGCCACTGCCATGGCGGGGCGTCCGTGCGCCTGGGCCGTTTGTTGCACGGCGCCGCTGAGCATCGGGTGCGGGCCGAGTTCGACGAAGCAGGCGACGCCATCGTCGAGCAAGCCGCTCACGCAGTCGGCAAAGCGCACTGGCTCGCGCAGGTTGCGCGCCCAATAGGCCGCGTCGAACTCGCGCCCTTCGGCGGGCCGCGCCAGCACGGTCGAATACACAGTCACACTGGCCGGCTGCGGCACCAGGCCGGAGAGCTCGCGCGCCAGCTCGGCCGCCGGCTCGTTCATCTGCGGGCTGTGCGAGGCCACGTCGACCTTGACCTGGCGGCAGAACACGCCGTCGGCTTCGAGCTCGGCCATCCACTGGCGCAAGGCCTCGGGGTCACCCGACACAACGCTGGCGTGCGGGCTGTTCTGCGCAGCGACCGACAGCCGCGTTTCGCGCCCCGCCAAGCGCTGCTGGGCATCGGCCAGGCTCAGGTCGACCATCGCCATCGCACCGCGCCAGCGAGTGCACTTCATCAGCGCGCTGCGGCGGCAGATGATCTTCATCGCCTGCTCCAATGTCAGCGCGCCCGCCACGAAGGCCGCGCCGACCTCGCCCATGCTGTGGCCCACCACCGCGTCGGGTGTGATGCCGAGCGATCGCAACCACGCCGCGTAGGCAATGGCCAGCGACACCAGCATGGGCTGAATCACGTCGATGTCGTCCATCCGGTACGCGAAGTTGCCGGGCTCAGCGTGCAGTTGCTCGATCAACGACACCGACAGCCACGGCCGCGCCGCCGCGTCGCAGCGCTCGACAGCGTCGCGGAACACCGGCTCGCTCGCGATCAGCTGGCGCGCCATGCCGCACCACTGCGCGCCCTGCCCCGGTATCACGAACGCCAGCTGCGGCGAATCGCTGTCGTTCGTCACCACGCCTTCGGCGCTGGCCGCTTCGCCGGCCGCATAACGGCGCAGCGCCTCGCTCATCGCCGAGCGGCCATCAGTGACGAACACGGCGCGGTGTTCAAGCGCGGTGCGGCGCGTCGCGGCACTCCAGCAGATGGCGTGCAAGGCGGCGTCGGTTGCGTTGTCGAGCAGCGTTGCATAGCGCTCGGCCAGCGCGCGCAGCGCCGACGCATTGCGGGCCGACAGCGGCAGCAGCGCCGTCGTGCGCGGTGC
>JAYSVE010000889.1:0-2820 GCA_043718725.1 Methylibium sp. | reverse complement strand
GCCCAGCATCGACCGCGGCGAGGTCACCGACAAGGGCTCGATCAACCAGCGCATGGTCTTGCAGCACCGCGACGCGCTGGTCGAGCATCTGTTCGCCGGCGGCGCGGGCGTGTTGTTGCCGGCGCGTATCTGAAGCGCGCTTCTCTGGTTCACCAAGCCATGCCTCGCACCACCGTCCACAACGTCACCGTGCAATTCGGCGACTGCGATCCGGCCGGCATCGTCTTCTTCCCGAACTTCTTGCGCTGGATGGACGCGGCCTCGCTCGCCTTCTTCATGGAATGCGGCCTGCCGCCGTGGCGTGAACTGGTCAAGACGCGCGGCATCGTCGGCACCCCGCTGCTGGAGATCAACACCAAGTTCCACAAGACCGTGACCTATGGCGAAACCATCCGCATCACGACCCATGTCGAAGAATGGCGCGGCAAGGTCTTCGTGCAACTGCACCGCGTCACCCGACTGAACGGCCAGGCCGAGGACCTGGTCTGCGAAGGCCGCGAGGTGCGCGCCTTCGTGCGGCGCGACGCCGACAACCCCGACCGCTTGCGCGCGATTCCCGTTCCTGAGGACATCAAGGCCCTGTGCACATGAGTGCCCTGTCCCGTCACCCCCCGCCGCTGAAACCACTCAATCCCCTGGAGACCCCCTCATGAAATCGATTCTGAAGGCGCTTGCCGCCGCTGCTGTCATTGCCCTGTCCGGCGCGGCCTCGGCCGACGTGAACGTGGGCATCTCGCTGGCCTTGACGGGCCCCGGCTCGGGCCTGGGCATCCCGATGCAGAACTACTTCAAGCTGTGGCCCAAAGAGATCGCCGGCGAGAAGATCAACCTGATCATCCTGGACGACGCCACCGATCCCGGCAAGGGTGTCAGCAATGCGCGCCGCTTCGTCACCGAAGACAAGGTCGACCTGATCATCGGCTCGTGCATCACCGCCACGGCGGCGGCGATCTGGCGCAAACCACGCTCGAAGAGCGCGTGATGCTGGGCCTGGCGCTGGTGCCCGAGAAGCGCGAGTTGTTCGGCACGATGGCGGTGGAGGACAACCTGGTGCTGGGCGGCTACCGCGCGATGCGCCAACGCGTGCCGCATTGGCGGCGCGCGATCGAAGCCGTCTACGCGCTGTTCCCGCGCTTGAAGGAGCGGCGCGCGCAACGGGCCGGCACCTTGTCGGGCGGCGAACGCCAGATGCTGGCGATCGGCCGCGCGCTGATGGGCAGACCGCGCCTGTTGATGCTCGACGAACCCAGCCTGGGCCTGGCGCCGCTGGTGGTGCGCGACATTTTCAGAACCATCGCCGGCCTGCGCGAAACCGGCGTGACGATCCTGCTGGTCGAGCAAAACGCCCGCGCCGCGCTAGCGGTCGCCGACCACGGCTATGTGCTGGAGATGGGCGAGATCGCGCTCCAGGGCCGCGCCGCCGAGCTGGCCCGGGACCCGCGTGTGATCGACACCTACCTCGGCCAGTCGCGCAGCAAGGCGGCGCCATGAAGGCCGCTCCAACTCTGGCGCAAGACCTGCCATCGGCCCGGCCCGCGCGCCTGCCCGCGCCCGGCACGCTCGACCAGGCGCGGCTGATCCACCTGGTCGGCTATGCCGCGAGCCGCGCCTCGATCGAACTGAAAAAAACCTTTGCGCGACACCTGGGGCCGCTGGAGCTGAAGGCGGTGGAGTTTTCCATCCTGGTGCTGGTGGCCGCCAACCCGCGGGTCAACCAGAAGCAGTTGGGCCGGGCGCTCGATGTCTCGGCCCCCAACATGGCGGTGACGCTGGACCGCATGGCCCTGCGCGGCTGGGTCGAGCGCATTCGCAGCACCGAAGACCGGCGCGCCCAGCATGTGCACCTGACCGCGCGCGGCCGCGCCCTGACCGAGCGCGCCGAGGCCGTCGCCGCGACGATGGAGGACGCCGCGCTGCAGCGGCTGTCGCCGGCCGAACGGGCGCTGTTGATCGAGCTGCTGCTCAAGGTGGCGTGGCCGAAGCCGTGACCTGCGGCGCGTGCCTGCGCGCCGCTGGCGGGCGCCGTCAATGCACCGGGCTGGCCTCGCCGCCCGGGTACAACAGCGCATCGGCATGCAGCACCGCCTGCCACAGGTGCGCCGGCATCGCGGCAATTTGCTCCGGCGTGGAATTCACCATCACGTAGGCGGTGATCTCCAGGTACTGTTCGTGCGTCAGCAGGCCCAGGCTGCGCATGGTGGCTAGCGTCTGCATGGCGGGCCCCTTTTTGTTGGTTCGGATCTGGTCCGCCAACACCATACCATCGCGAGCTTGGGCGCAGCACGCCCAGCACTCGATGCGCATGCCCCAAGGAGACCCGCGTGAGCCCAGCCGTGACTGACCTGAGCGCCTGGATCGGTCGCAGCGAGACGCTGACCGACCAGGTCGGCGCGACACCGGTGCGCGCCCTGGCGGCCCTGCTCGACCATGCCGCCGCGCAGGTCGATGCCGGCATGGCCTTGCCGCCGCTGTGGCACTGGCTCTATTTCCTGCCGCTGCACCGGCAGTCGGAGCTCGGCCCCGACGGCCACGCCCGGCGCGGCGGCTTTCTGCCGCCGGTGCCGCTGCCACGGCGCATGTGGGCCGGCAGCCGGTTCGAGTTTCGGTCGCCGCTGCGCGTCGGCGACCGCGCGGCGCGCACCTCGACGATCGCCGACGTGGCGAGCAAGGAAGGTCGCAGCGGCAAGCTGGTGTTCGTCAAGGTCCGGCATGAGTTGCGCTGCAACGACGCGGTGGCGCCGGCGCTGGTCGAATTCCACGACATCGTCTACCGCGAGGCGCGGCGGCCCGGCGAGCTTGCGCCAGCGCCGCGGCGCGCCC
>JAYSVE010000888.1:0-2822 GCA_043718725.1 Methylibium sp. | reverse complement strand
CGGTGGCCGTGGCCAGCACTTCGTAGCCGCTGGCCGTGGGGGTGCTCACCTGCAGCGTGTAGTGGCCGGCCGTCGACGTGGCGGGCATGCCGATCTCGGCCAGGTTGCCGTAGGCTGCGCTGTTGGAGCGCCAGCGTTCCTGCGCCCATTGCAGTTGCATCACCGTCACGATGGCGTCCGAGCGTCGCGCCCGCTGGACCTGGTCGACGAACGTCGGGTAGGCCGTGCTCGACAGCACGCCGACCACCGCCACGGCGATCATCAATTCGATCAGCGTGAACCCGGCAGCGCCTGAGCGCCCCCTGGGGGCCTGGCGGGGCGCGGGCAGGGCGGCGTTGGCGTGGCATGGCGCTGAAATTATCAGCGCTGGGCCGCCGCCCTGGGACGGCGTGGAAGGCAGGGCGTGGGATGGGGTGGGGGCAGTGGTTTGCATGGCAGATCCTTTCGGGGTTCAGCAGGCGCGGTAGCCGGGCATCGAGTTCAGCGGCGTGCAGGAGCGCACCCGGCCCATGACGTTGATGACGTGGTGCACCGCGCGGTCCTGGGCACCGACGACGCGCAGCGTGGCGGTGGGGGTGCTGGTGCCATGCAGCGGGTCGAACAGCACCGAGACTGCATTGGCCTGCACGCTCACGCGCTGCTCGCGCGGCAGCCGCACGGTCTTGATGGGCTCGGCGCCGCCGCTGCACTGGGCCAGGCCCGCGGCGGTGCAACTGCATTGGCTGCTCAGCCCGGTGTGCACAACATAGCAACTGGCCTCGGCGCTGGAATGAAAGCTCAGCCGCAGCGGCTGGTTGCGCGCCACGGCCAACGAGCGCACATGGTGGATGTCGGTGGCGAGCTGCGTCGCTGCGCCGTCCAGCCGGCGGGTGTCGATCAGGTCGCGCATGCCGGGCGCGGCGCTGGCGCTGACGATGCCCAGCACGGCCATGACGATGCATGCCTCCACCAGCGTGACGCCGCGTTCGAACCTGGGTGTTTTCATGTGCGCTCCGTTCGTTGAACCGATGCACACAATGTAGAAAAACTGCCGCTCCTGCGCGACCCCATGAGGAGGGAACCGCCGGTCCCCCATGCGGGGCTCCCCCGTCCGGGGGATGGGGCAGGAGCGCAGTGACTGCGGGCTAAATATCCCGGATCAACTGACGGAACTCGTCCACGTCCTCGAAGCTGCGATACACCGAGGCAAAGCGTACGTAGGCGACCTTGTCGATGCGTTTGAGCTCGCGCATCACCAATTCGCCCAGGCGTGCGGTCGGCACTTCCTTGGCGCCGCTGTTGAGCAGCTTGTCCTGGATGCGCTCCATCGCCGCATCGATCTGCTCGACGCTGACCGGACGCTTGCGCAGGGCCAGCGCCATCGACGCGCGGATTTTCGACGCATCGAATTCGGCCCGCGTGCCGTCCTTCTTGACCACCGAAGGCAGCGCAATTTCAGCGCGCTCGTACGTGGTGAAGCGCTTGTCGCAGCCCTGGCACTTGCGGCGTCGGCGCACCACATCGCCTTCGTCGGACTCGCGCGTCTCGGCGACCTGGGTTTCCTCGAAACTGCAAAAGGGGCAACGCATTCAGCGGTAGACGGGAAAGTCTTTGGTCACCGCCGCCACCTTGGCGCGCACCGCCGCCATGTTGGCCTCGTCACCGGGATTGTCGAGGACGTCGGCGATCAGGTGGCCGGTCAGCCGGGCCTGCTCTTCCCTGAAGCCGCGCGTGGTCATCGCGGGCGAGCCGAGCCGGATGCCGCTGGTGACCATGGGCTTTTGCGGGTCGTTCGGAATGCCGTTCTTGTTGCAGGTGATGTGGGCCGCACCGAGCAGGTCCTCGGCCTCCTTGCCGGTCAGTCCCTTGGGGCGCAAATCCACCAGCATCACGTGGCTTTCGGTGCGCCCGCTGACGATGCGCAGGCCGCGTGCGGCGAGCGTCTCGGCAAGTGCCGCGGCGTTCTTCAGCACCTGCTGCTGGTAGACCTTGAAAGAGGGCGCCAGGGCTTCCTTGAAGGCCACAGCCTTGGCGGCAATCACGTGCATCAACGGGCCGCCCTGGATGCCGGGGAAGATGGCAGTGTGAATCTTCTTGGCGATCGCCGCGTCGTTCATCAGCACGACGCCGCCGCGCGGGCCGCGCAGGCTCTTGTGCGTGGTCGAGGTGACCACATCGGCGAAGGGCAACGGGTTGGGATACACGCCTGCGGCGATCAGCCCGGCGTAGTGCGCGATGTCGGCCATGAAGATGGCGCCGATGTCCTTGGCCACCTTGCCGAAACGCTCGAAATCGATGCGCAGGCTGTAGGCCGACGCGCCGGCGATGATCAGCTTCGGGCGGTGTTCGTGCGCCAGACGCTCCATCGCGTCGTAGTCGATTTCTTCGGCAACTGTCAGGCCATAGCTGACCACCTTGAACCATTTGCCGCTCATGTTGAGCGGCATGCCATGCGTCAGGTGGCCGCCCTCCGCCAGGCTCATGCCCATAAGGGTGTCCCCCGGCTGCAGCAGGCCGAAGAACACCGCCTGGTTGGCCTGCGAGCCCGAGTTGGGCTGGACGTTGGCGTGCGTTGCGCCGAACAGTTGCTTGAGCCGGTCGATGGCGAGCCGTTCGACCACGTCCACATACTCACAGCCGCCGTAGTAGCGCTTGCCGGGATAGCCTTCGGCGTACTTGTTGGTGAGCTGCGTGCCCTGGGCCTGCATAACGGCGGGCGAAGCGTAGTTCTCTGACGCGATGAGCTCGATGTGGTCTTCCTGGCGCTGGTTTTCGCGCTGGATGATGGACCAGACCTCGGGGTCGACATTGGCGACGGTGGATTGAACGCGATCAAACATGGG
>JAYSVE010000887.1:0-6604 GCA_043718725.1 Methylibium sp. | reverse complement strand
CGGAGATTTACCATGTTGACCACTGAACAAATGCTCGCCGCTCACAAAGCCAACGTCGAAACCCTTTTCGGCCTGACCAACAAAGCCTTCGCTGGCGTGGAAAAGCTTGTCGAACTGAACCTGCAAGTGGCAAAAGCCGCACTGAGCGAAGTCGCTGAAACGACCAAGGCCGCTTTCTCGGCCAAGGACGCGCAAGAACTGATCGCCATGCAAGCCAGCCTGCTGCAGCCCGCCGCAGAAAAGGCCGCTGCTTACAGCCGCCACCTGTACGACATCGCTGCCTCCACAGGCGCCGAAGTGACCAAGGTTGCCGAAGCCACCACCGCTGACGCGCAGAAGAACTTCATGTCCGCGGTCGACACCGCTGTCAAGAACGCGCCGGCCGGCAGCGAAAACGTGGTTGCGCTGGTGAAGTCCGCCGTGGCGGCCGCCAACAACGCTTTCGACGGTGTGCAAAAGGCATCCAAGCAAGCCGTCGACGTCGCCGAAGCCAACTTCCAGACGATCGCTTCGACCGCCGTCAAGGCCAGCCAAGCCGCCTCGAAGGCCAAGCGCGCAGCCTGATCCAGCCCGCAGTGCCGCGGCTGCGGCCCAATGGGGCACAGCCGCCGGCTTGCGACGGCCCGGCGCGGGCCTGAAAACTGGATTTATCGACAACCCTGGTGGCGAACGTGCAGGCCGCGTAATTTTTCGTTTCCGGCCTGAACTTTTGACCAGGCAACACATCTGATGGGTACCGCAAGCCAGTCTTGCGGTCTCTCTGGAAGGTTGTCTCCTCGGTACCTCTCGGTACCTTTCGGCCCGGTGGCGACACCGGGCCGTTTTGTTTTTTTGACCGCTCGCGTTCGCGCGTTGCGGTCGCGAGGCTCAGCGGGTCTTGGCCGCGACCCGGGCCCGCAAATCGGCCAATTGCGCCAACGCCGCCTCCCGCCCGGCCTGGATCGACCGCTTGCGAGCGGTGAAATCAGCCCCGGAAACGCCGGCCAAGCTGGGGCGAAGCACCACGTCCGAATCGCGCAACTCGAAGTTGTTGATGCTTCGGCCCATGATGGCAAAGGTCTGCAAGAGCATTCGCACCGCGTCACCCGTGGCATTGCCTTCCGGCGCGGCTGAAATGTCCACCGCGATGACCAGGTCGGCGCCCATTTGCCTGGCAAAGCGCACCGGCACGGGCGCCACCAGGCCGCCGTCGACATACTCCCGAGTGCCGATCTTGACGGGTTGGAACACCGCCGGCACGGCGCTGGACGCGCGCACCGCCGTGCCCACGTCACCGCGCTGGAACAGCACCGCTTGGCCATTCTGGAGGTCGGTGGCGACAACCCCCAAGGGCAGTCGCAACTGTTCGATGTTCAGCCCGCCGGTGTGGTCGCGCACGAATTTGGCGAGCGCATCGCCGCGAATCAGGCCGCGTCCTGGATACGACCAATCCGCGAAGGCTGTTTCGTCCATCGCGTCGGCCAGGCTGGCGAGCTCGGTGCCGGTTCGTCCGAACGCGTAGAGTGCCGCGACCAGGCTGCCTGCCGAGGTGCCCACGAGAAGGTCAGGTTTCAGCCCCGCCTCTTCCAGGACCTCGATCACGCCAATGTGCGCAAAGCCGCGCGCGGCACCGCCGCCCAACGCCAGGCCGATTCTCGGCGGCCGGGGCGGCGGTTTGGCGGGCGTGATCGCAACCGTGCTCTCCGGAACCGAAGGAGGCTGCGGTGGACTTGCAGGGATGTCCGGAGTGGTTCGGGTTGGCGCCGACTGACACGCCATCAACGTCGCACCCAGCCCTGCGACCTGACCCGCGATCCAGCTTCGCCGGGTCCACAAATGCCGTCCGGCGGCTTGATTTGTCATCGTCATCGATTCTAAAAGTCTGCGTTCCCGGTCTTTATATTCCTCAGGAGAATAATCAACTGATAATTTTGTACTTGTTGTGCATATGTCGTTTCCCTACATTCGCTGATCGCTGACCGGGCTCCGCCGGCGCATCCCAGTTCAACTTTGGCAGTTTCATGGACCTGATTGCGGTTCTCAGCGGGTTTTGTGTCGGCGCCATTGTCGGGATGACGGGCGTCGGCGGCGGCTCGTTGATGACACCGTTGTTGTTGTCGGTGTTCAAGCTCAACCCCGCCACGGCAATCGGCACCGACCTCTGGTTTGCGGCGGTGACCAAGTTGGCCGGCGCTGTGTCTCACCATCGCGCCGGGCATGTGGACTGGCGCATCACTACTTGGTTGCTCGCCGGCAGCATCCCGGCGTCGCTGGCCACCGTCGCCTTGATGCACCACACCGGGCTGACCAAGGGCTGGGCCGATGCGCTGACATTGTCTTTGGGCATCGCCTTGCTGCTGACCGCGGTGACAGTGGCGTTCAGACGAACCTGGCAGGCGCTGGGCGCCAAGCTGCAGCGCTGGATTCCGGAGCGCCGAAAAACGTTGCTGACCGTCCTGTGCGGCCTGTTGCTGGGCATTCTGGTGTCGTTGAGTTCAATTGGCGCGGGGGCGATCGGCGCAACGCTGATCATGCTGCTCCACCCGCGGCTCGAAGCGCACCGGGTGGTGGGCACCGACATTGCCCACGCCGTGCCGCTGACTTTGGTGGCGGGCATCGGCCACGCCAGTTTGGGACACGTGAACTGGGACCTCCTGGCCGCGTTGCTGGTGGGCTCCATCCCCGGCATCTGGTTGGGTGCGCAGTTGACACGAAAAATGCCTGAACGACTGGTGCGCACCTTGCTGTGCGCAGCGCTCGTGACGGCGGGCTTGAAAGTGATCCATTGACCATGTACCAATACACCGAGTTCGACAAACATTTCGTCCGTCAGCGTGCGGCCCAGCACCGCGACCAACTGGAGCGCAACCTCGCCGGCAAGCTCAGCGACGACGAGTTCCGTCCGCTGCGGCTGCAAAACGGCTGGTACATCCAGCGCCACGCGCCGATGCTGCGCGTGGCCGTGCCCTACGGCGAACTGAGCGCGCGGCAATTGCGCGCCCTGGCCGTCATCGCGCGCGAATACGACCGCGGCTATGGCCACTTCTCGACGCGCCAGAACCTGCAATTCAACTGGATCCCGCTGGTCCGCAGTGCCGACGTGATGGACGCGCTGGCCGCGGTGGACATGCACGGCATCCAGACCAGCGGCAACTGCATCCGCAACATCACCAGCGACGCCCTGGCCGGTGTGGCGTACGACGAACTCGTCGACCCGCGTCCCTACTGCGAGATCCTGCGCCAGTGGAGCAGCTTGCATCCCGAGTTCGCGTTCCTGCCGCGCAAGTTCAAGATCGCCGTCACCGGCGCAGCCGAGGACCGCGCGGCCACCGCATGGCACGACATCGGTTTGCATCTGCTCAAGAATTCCGCCGGCGAGGTGGGCTTCAAGGTGCTGGTGGGCGGTGGAATGGGTCGCACGCCGGTGATCGGCAGCGTGATCCACGAGTTCTTGCCCTGGCAGCAGATTCTGGTCTTCATCGAGGCCATCGTGCGTGTCTACAACCGCTACGGCCGGCGCGACAACATCTACAAGGCGCGCATCAAGATCCTCGTCAAGGCCGAGGGCCCGAAGTTCATCGCCGCCGTGAACCAGGAGTTCGCGCACATCCTGAGCGACGACGTGGATGGCAGCGCGCACCTGATCCCGCGGGCCGAACTCGACCGCGTCAAGGCGAGTTTCGTGCCGCCCGAAGGCATCAGCGAACCCGGCCCAACCGCGGCGCCCATCGCTGAAACGGCGCCAGCGTTTGCGCGCTGGCTGCAACGCAATGTGCACCGCCATAAATTGCCCGGCTACCGCGCCGTGACCCTGTCGCTCAAGCGGGCTGGCCAGGCCCCGGGTGACGCGACCGATGTGCAAATGGAGGCCGCGGCCAGCATTGCCGAGCGCTTCAGCCATGCCGAACTTCGCGTCACACACGACCAGAACCTGCTGCTGCCCTGGGTGCTCGAGCGCGACCTGCCCGCGCTGTGGCAAGCCGCGCGCGAGGCCGGCTTCGCGGCGCCGAACATCGGCCTCATCACCGACATGATCGCCTGCCCGGGCGGCGACTTCTGCGCGCTCGCGAACGCACGCTCGATCCCGCTGGCGGCCGAAGTCACCGAGCGGTTCGCCGACCTGGACGAGCTCTACGACATCGGCGACATCGACCTGCACATCAGCGGCTGCATCAACTCCTGCGGCCACCACCACAGCGGCCACATCGGCGTGCTCGGCGTCGACAAGGACGGCAAGGAGTGGTACCAGGTCTCCCTCGGCGGCTCCGACGGCTCGACCCTCAGCGGCGCGCCGGTGGCGGGCAAGGTGATCGGCCCGTCGTTCGCCGCCGACGAGGTGGCCGACGCGATCGAGGCCGTGGTCGACACCTACCGCGCGCGGCGCGCCGCCGACGAGCACTTCATCGACACCGTCAAGCGCGTCGGGCTGGAGCCGTTCAAGGCCTCGGCCAACTCCGTGCGCCGAAGCACGGCCACGGCCCACGCCGCCTGAACTCCTCAGAGACCAAGCATGCAGTTCATCGACCTGTACAAAGACCGCTGGCACGCGCTGGGCGGCGAGGACGGCCCGCCCGTCAGCATCAACGCCCAACCCTTCCTGTTGCTCGACCTGGCGCAATGGCACGCCGCGCGCGCGCACTGGCCGGCCGGTGTGCCGGTGGGGCTCAAGCTGACCAATGACGTCGATGTGGAAAGTGTCGCTGGTGATTTGCCACGGCTGGGCTTGATGACGCTCGAGTTCCCGAAATGGGTGGACGGGCGCGCCTACAGCCAGGCACGTCTGCTGCGCTCTCGCTACCGTTTCAAGGGCGAAGTCCGCGCCACCGGCGAGGTGCTGGTGGACATGCTGCCCTTGCTGTTGCGCACCGGCTTCGATGCGGTGGTGCTGCGCGCCGACCAGTCGCGCGATGCGGCCGAACGCGCGCTCGGCTACTTCCCCGGTCACTACCAGGGCGATGTGCGCGACAACCGGCCGCTGTTCGCCCAGCCGCCCGGCACCGCCGAGGCGCTGTCGCGCGAACCGATTCGCGAGTTCGTGAACCAGGGCGCGTCGATATGAGCGCCATCGCACTCTATGCACGCGCGACGGAAGGTTTCGCCGGACGCGTGGCCCATGCGGTTTCGATGCTGCGGGGCGCCGCCGCCAAGCACCCCGGGCGCATCGTCCAGGCCACGAGCCTGGGGCCGGAGGACATGGTGATCACCGACCTGATCGCACGCCACGGCCTGGGCATTGGCGTGGCCACGCTGGAGACCGGACAACTGCATCAGGAGACCCTGGCATTGATCCCGCGCATCGAGCAGCGTTACGGCCTGCCGGTCGAGGTGTTCCGACCCGCCGCCGAATCGGTGCTTCAGTTCATGCGCACAAATGGCGAGCGCGCGATGTTCGAGAGCGTCGCGCTGCGCAAGGCCTGCTGCGGCCTGCGCAAACTCGAACCGCTTTCGCGCATGTTGGCCACGCGCAAAGCCTGGGTGACCGGGCTGCGCCGCGAACAGTCCAGCCAGCGTGCCGTGGTCGCGTTCAGCGAGCCCGACGAGCAGGACCGCGTCAAGCTCAACCCGCTGGCCGACTGGTGCTGGGCCGACGTGTGGCACTACATCGCCACCTTCGAAGTGCCCCACAACCCGCTGCACGACCAGTTCTACCCCAGCATCGGCTGCGCACCCTGCACCCGTGCCATCGGCGTCGGCGAAGACTTTCGCGCCGGACGATGGTGGTGGGAGAACGACGACGCCAGGGAATGCGGCCTGCACGTGAAGCACCCAATCCCATCCACCCAGGGAGCCGCCGCATGAACGCTCCGCTGAGCATCAAGGAACTGTTGCCCGACCTGGACCACACCCACCTCGACTGGCTCGAAGAAGAGGCCATCTTCATCCTGCGCGAAACCGTGGCGGCGTTCGAGCGCCCTGCCCTGCTGTTCTCGGGCGGCAAGGACTCTTGCGTCGTGCTGCGCCTGGCCGAGAAGGCCTTCAAGCGCAAGGGCGCCGACAGGCAATTCAAGGGCCGCCTGCCGTTCCCGCTGCTGCATGTGGACACCGGGCACAACTTCCCCGAGGTGATCGAGTTCCGCGACCGGCGTGTCGCCGAGATGGGCGAGCGTCTGATCGTCGGCCACCTCGACGATTCGATCCAGCGCGGCAGCGTGCGCCTGTCACACCCGCTCGAATCGCGCAACGGCCACCAGACCGTGGCGCTGCTCGAAGCGATCGAGCGGCACCGCTTCGACGCGCTGCTGGGCGGCGCCCGGCGTGACGAAGAAAAAGCCCGTGCCAAGGAGCGCATCTTCAGCCACCGCGACGGCTTTGGCCAATGGCAACCCAAGGAGCAGCGCCCCGAACTCTGGACCTTGTTCAATACCCGAATCCGCCCCGGCGAACACATGCGCGCGTTCCCGATCAGCAACTGGACCGAGCTCGATGTGTGGCTCTACATCGCCCGCGAGCAGATCCCGCTGCCCAGCCTGTACTTCGCCCACCCGCGCCAGGTGATCCGCCGCAAAGGCCTGTTGGTGCCGCTGACCGAGGTGACGCCTGTCGAGCCCGGTGAAACGGTGGAGACGGTCGAGGTGCGCTTTCGCACCGTCGGCGACATGACCTGCACCTGCCCGGTCGAAAGCCC
>JAYSVE010000886.1:0-2823 GCA_043718725.1 Methylibium sp. | reverse complement strand
ATCACGCAGCTCGTACCAGCAAACCCGGATGCGCCCGACTTCCGCCTTGGCAAGACGCTCGGCTCTGACAATACCCACTGGCGGCGCGTGAAGAAGGGCATGCCGGATCGATACCGGCTGTTCTTCCGCTTTGCGTCAAACCCGGTCAAGGTGATCGTTTATGTCTGGTTCAACGACGAAAACACGTTGCGCAAGGCAGGGTCGAAGACCGACGTGTACGAGGCCTTCAGGCGAATGTTGGCGCGCGGTGTCGTCCCGAGCGACATCGACGCGCTTCTGCGCGAGGCTCTCGAATGAATCAGGGCTTGGCGGTCCACGACGCTAGCGCGGCCGGGTTGGAAAGTTCCACTCCGCAGCAGCCATCACCCGACGCGGGCTTGTTGTCGGACCTGGCGGGCGTGGAAGACCTGACCCGCATTGAAGAGGGCTGAGCGCCGATGCCGGTCGCCCGCAAGGCGGCTTCAGCCGCAAAGGCTTGAAGTTCTTCAAACGGCGCATCCACTGAAGTAGGGATGTGATCCGACCGCCACGCGCGCTCCAATGGTCGATCTTTCGACTCCCTCGGAGGGCGCGGCATCATGAACAACTTCATTCTGGTCACCGACGGGCGGCCGCTGGCGGCGGTCGAGAAGCAACTCGCCAGGTACCTGCCGGGCTTGGACGCACGGCTGTTCGCGTTCAGCGAGCATCAGGCCATCCTGCGCGGGACGCTGCTGCGGGCGCTGGAGATCCAGTACCCCTCGGTGCCGCCGCTGCAAATGCTCATGGTCTTGGGCGTGGCCGATCTGAAGCCGATTGGCGACGAAGCGTCGGCGATGATCCTGGCCGGGCGCGACGCCATCGACCTGCCTGCGCGGCCTGGCGTGGCGGCGGCAGCGCGAGCCGCCCGCGCGGCCGTTGGCCTCGACTGGCACCTGGAGCAGACCTTTGTGCCGCAGGCCTGGCAACTCCTGGGCGGCGCCGACGCCATTGCCTGGGGTGCGACCAAGGTGGGCCACATCGACACCGGCTACACGCGGCACCCGGGCCTTGGCTTCCCGGCCACCTGGGTGGACACCGCCAACGCGCAGACCTTCTTCCCCGCCCCGGCCAGCAGCGATTCCAACCCGTTCTCTGAACCCGGCGGCGGGCTCGACAACGGGATCGGCGTCTCGGCGGGTCATGGCACACGCATGTGCGGCACGATCAGTGGCCACGACCCGGCCGCCAGTGCCACACCGTTTTTTGGCGTGGCGCCCAAGGTGCCCGTGGTGTCGGTGCGCATCACCGACATCGTCTGGATCAACCATGCCCAGCGCGAGTTCGGGCAGGCGGTATCGCACCTGCTCGCACAGGGTGTGGGCGCGATCAACGTGAGCCTCGGCGTCTTTCTGGGCGGCATGATTGGCGACCTGCGGCGCGCGGTGAACGCGGCCTATGACGCGGGTGTGATTCTGCTGTGCGCCGCCGGCAACCACGTGAACTCGGTCGTCGGGCCGGCGTCTTTGGCGCGCACGATCGCCGTGGCTGGCGTCACCCGCGCAGACTCCCCGTGGAGCGGCAGCAGCTTTGGTCCCGAGGTCGACTTCAGCGCGCCTGCGGCCGACTTGCGGCGCGCTTCGGTCAAAGGCACGCGAACCTTCCACTACGCCTTTGGCGGAGACGGCACGTCCTACGCCACCGCCATGGCCACGGGCGCGGCCGCGCTGTGGCTCACGCACCGGCGGGCCGAACTGGGCGTGGCCTACCCGGAACCCTGGATGCGTGTCGAAGCCTTTCGGACCCTGGCGCGCCGCACCGCACGCGTGCCGGCGGTCTGGCAGCCGGGCTCGTTCGGAACCGGCATCCTCGACGTGGCTGCGCTGCTGAATGCTCCGCTGCCGCCAAAGAACGAATTGCGAGCGGCGCCTGCCGCTTGATTGCGGTGACCGTGGGCAGGACACCCGAAACCGAACAGCGACAAATTGTCTTGCTGTGCGACGGCACGAACAACAACCTCACCGGCCAGCATGAGGACACGAACGTCGTCAAGCTGTGCGCGCTGCTCGCGACCGACGCCGACCCGCGGCGTTTGGTGTTCTACGACCCCGGTGTCGGCAACCCCGGTGAGTTGCCCGGCGCCACGACCTGGGACCAGTTCCGGCGCACGCTCGACCGCGTGAGCGCGCTGGCCTTCGGCCGCGGCGTCTACGAGAACATGGTCGAGAGCTACTTGTTCTTGATGCGGCACTACCGGCCGGGCGACCAGATCTTCATCTTCGGTTTTTCGCGCGGCGCGTTCACGGCGCGCAGTGTGGCGGGGTTGGTCAACCTGTTCGGCATCTTGCGGCCGCACATGGAGTCGATGCTGCCGACGCTGCTGCACGTGTACTTTGCCGACCGCGGCAACAGCCCGCAATGGCAGGCGATCTGCGACCAGACCTCGCGCCTGTTCACCAATGATGATGCGCGCCGTGTCGACATTCCTGGACGAACACCGCAGCCAGTTCAAACCCAGGCTTTATGCGCGCGACAACGGCCCTTTTCAAACCCGCAGCGGCCGGGAGGGCAGCTTGCTGCAGTTGTGGTTTCCTGGCGCACATCGCAATGTGGGGGGAGGTGACGACCTACAGGCGTCTGCACTCAGCAACACGGCGTTTGCCTGGCTGGTGAGTGAGGCCATTTCCCTCGGCCTGCGCGTCGCCGGGCCAGGCGCGCCGGCGGCGGGTGAAGCAGAGGTACTGCGCCGATTGGCCGATGCCGCGCTGGGCGCTGGTGTGGGACCTGGCTTTGATTGCTTGCTACGCGACGGCGCTGTCGTGGTTTGCCGCCAAGGCGTTTGCCCGCCTGGCCGGCCTTCGCCAA
>JAYSVE010000885.1:0-2825 GCA_043718725.1 Methylibium sp. | reverse complement strand
GTGACCTTTTCGAACTCGCCCCACACGTTGCCGACGTCGACGAAGGTGAACAGGCGCAAGGTGCGGTCGTTGCCGGCACCCGGAACGGGAACGAACAGCTGGCCCTGGATGTTGAGTCGCTGGCTGCCACCGATGTAGGCGCCGGTCACGTCGACCGGCCCAAGTGAGCCTTGGTCGAACACCCGCACCGTGCCCAGGCCGCCGCCGTAGAAGTTCTTGAAGATCGGGTACGGCCGACCGCTCAGGCCCTTCCCGTAGCCGACTTCGGTGTTGAGGGCGAAGGTGAATTTCTTTGTGAGCGGCCAGTACTGCTGCCACTGGGCATTGGCGCGCAGATAACGGGTGTCGCCGGCGAGGCCCCAATCGAGGTTGATGCGCTGCAGGCTGCCCAGGGTCGGGACGAGTGCGCTGTCGCGCCCGTCGCGGGTCCAGCCGATGGTCAGCGGAGCCGAGGTGCTTTTGGCCCCGAACTGCTCGCGATAGAGAAAATAGTTGTTCGGCAGGGCCGTTGCGCCGCGAATCTCAGTGCGCTCGAAGCCGATGCCGAAGAACACCGTGTCGAACTCGCTGAACGGCACGCCGAAGCGGACCGAAATGCCCGGGGTCACCAGTTCGTATTGCTCACCCTGGCTGTTGAGTGGCTTGCTGGTGCGGTAGTACAGGTCGAAGGCTCGCGAGATGCCGTCGATCGTGAAATAAGGGTCGACGGTGCTCAGCACCAGCGCCCGGCTGGACCGGCTGGTGTTGAGCTCGATCCCCAGATAGTTGCCCGAACCGAAAACGTTCTCCTGGCGTACCGATGCGGTCAGCGACAACTTGTCGGCGGATGAAAACCCGGCGCCGAGCAACAGGTTGCCGGTGGGTTTCTCGGTGACGCTGACGGTCAGGTCCACCTGATCGGGTGTGCCCGGCACCTCGGCCGAGTCGACCGCCACGTCCTTGAAGTAGCCCAACCGGTCGACCCGGTCGCGCGACAGCTTGATCTTGCGTCCGTCGTACCACGACGACTCGAACTGGCGGAACTCGCGCCGCACCACCTCGTCGCGCGTGCGGCTGTTGCCGGCGACGTTGACCCGGTTGACATACACCCGGCGCTGCGGATCGGCCGCCAGCGTGAGCACGACGCGGCCGTTGGCACGGTCGATCTCGGTGCGCGGCTCGACCTTCGCAAAGGCGTAACCAAAGGTGCCGAAACGCTCGACGAAGGCGCGGGTCGTGTCGGCCACGGCTTCGGCGCGGTAGGGCTCACCGGGCCGGATCGTGACCAGGGTCTTGAAGTCGTCGTCTTTGCCCAGGTACTCGCCTTCGAGCTTGATCGCCGTCACGACGTAGGCCTGGCCCTCCTTCACGTTGATCGTGATGTTGATGTTTTGCTTGTCGGGCGAAATGGCCACCTGGGTGGAGACGACCTCGAACTCGAGGTAGCCGCGGTTCAGGTAGTGCGCGCGCAGCGTCTCCAGATCGGCATTGAGCTTGGCGCGCGAGTAGCGGTCGGCCTTGGTGTACCAGTTGAGCCAGCCACTGTCGTTGAGGTCCAGCAAGTCCTTCAGCGTGCCTTCCGAGAACGCCTGGCCGCCGACGATGCGCAACTCGCCGATGCGCGCCGCCGTGCCTTCGGTGACGGTGAAGGTCACGTTGACGCGGTTGCGCTCTTGCGGCGTCACGGTGGTCACGACCTCGGCACCGTAGAGGCTGCGCGTCAGGTATTGGCGCTTGAGTTCTTGCTCGGCACGGTCTGCCAGCGCCTTGTCGAAGGGCAGGCCCTCGCCGATGCCGAAGTCCTTGAGCGACTTCGTGAGTTGGTCCTTGTCGAACTCCTTCAGGCCGACGAAGTCGATGTTGGCGATGACCGATCGCTCCTCGACGATGACCACCACGACGCCGGCATCGATGTCGATGCGCACATCCTTGAACAACCCGGTGGCAAACAGCGCGCGCAACGCGGCCGCGCCCTTTTCGTCGTTGTAGGTGTCACCGATGCGAAACGGCAATGAAGCGAACACGGTGCCGGCGTCCGAGCGTTGCAGGCCCTCGACACGAATGTCCTTGAGCACAAAGGGCTCCACCGCCGACGCTGATCCGACTTGGAGCGCGGTGGCCAGGGCGACGCACAGGAGAGACGGACGACAGCGGTTCGGCAGAAATTTGAATGGCATGCGGTGGGGTCAGTGCAGGCCCAGCAAGCGGGCCATGTCGTTGAAAAGGGCCAGGGACATCATCATGAGCATGATGGCCACTCCGCCACGCTGCAGCCTTTCGAGCCACAGGTCGGAGACAGGCCGCCCTGTCAGACCTTCAAAAAGATAATACATCAGGTGTCCGCCATCGAGCATGGGCAGCGGCAGCAGGTTCAGCACGCCCAGACTCACGCTCACCACCGCCAGAAAGCCCAGGTAATAGGCCAGGCCCAGGCGCACCGACTGGCCCGCGTAGTCGGCAATCGTCAACGGCCCGCTGAGGTTCTTGAGCGAGGCCTGGCCGATCAGCATCTTCCCCAGCATCTTCAGGGTTAGCGCCGACATTTCCCAGGTCTTGGCGACCGCCTGTGTCAGGCCATCGATCAGCCCGTAGCGGATCGTCACCATTTCGGGCGCCTGGCCGGGGTAGACCTCGATGCGCCCGACGGTTCGATCACCCTCCGCAACGACCGCCGGGGTGACCAACAAATCAAGCCGCTGGCCTGCGCGCTCGACCTGCCAAAGCATGGGCTTGGCGGTGCCGCTGCTGCCGCTGGCGCGGATCAGGTCGCGCACCCGGGTGGCATCAGCGATGGCGATGGCGTCGATGCTCAACACCCGATCGCCCGCGAGCAGGCCCGCCTGGCC
>JAYSVE010000884.1:0-16436 GCA_043718725.1 Methylibium sp. | reverse complement strand
CCGATGAATATTGTGCGCACGCAAGGCCGTGCCGCCGACGCATTGCGGCCGGTTCGAATCACCCGCGCCTTCACGATGCACGCCGAAGGCTCGGTGCTGATCGAGTTCGGCGGCACCAAGGTGCTGTGCACCGCGTCGGTGGAAGAAAAAGTGCCCCCGCACAAACGCGGCAGCGGCGAGGGCTGGGTCACGGCCGAATACGGCATGCTGCCGCGCTCCACCCACACGCGCAGCGACCGCGAAGCGGCACGCGGCAAGCAAAGCGGGCGGACCCAGGAAATCCAGCGCCTGATCGGCCGTTCGCTGCGCTGCGTGTTCGACCTGAAGGCGCTGGGCGAGCGCACCATTTCCCTGGACTGCGATGTCCTGCAGGCCGACGGCGGCACGCGCACGGCGGCCATCACCGGTGCCTTCGTCGCGGCCCACGACGCGGTGAACTGGCTGCTGGCCCAAGGCAGGCTCACGGCGTCACCGATTCGCCAGTTCGTGGCCGCGGTCTCGGTCGGGCTGGTGCAGGGCACGCCGTTGCTGGACCTCGAGTACCTCGAGGATTCGACCTGCGACACCGACATGAACGTGGTGATGACGGCCGAGGGCGGTTTTGTCGAGGTCCAGGGCACGGCCGAAGGCGCCGCGTTCTCGCCCGAGCAGATGAGCCAGATGCTGGGCCTCGCGACCCAGGGCATTGCCGAACTGGTGGCGGCGCAACGCGTCGCCCTCGGGGTATGACGCGGTGCGGCTGGTCCTGGCTTCAAACAATGCCAAGAAGCTGGCCGAACTGCAGACGCTTTTCGCGCCGCTCAAGCTTGAACTGCTGAGCCAGGCAACGCTGGGCATCCCCGAAGCCCAAGAGCCGCACCTGAGTTTCGTCGAGAACGCGCTGGCCAAGGCACGCCACGCGGCGCGGCTGACCAACGGGCCGGCGCTGGCGGACGACTCCGGCTTGTGCGTCGATGCCCTGGGCGGCGCGCCGGGTGTGATCTCGGCGCACTTTGCGCCACCGTCCGGCGTCGACGCGGATCGCGAAGCCCGGCGCCACACCCAGGACCACGCGAACAACCTGCTGCTGCTGCAACGCCTGGGCGGCATCGAGCACCGCCGGGCGCGTTTTGTCAGCACCTTGATTGCGCTGCGCTCAGCCGACGATCCCGAGCCGCTGGTCGCAATGGGCCGCTGGGACGGCGAGATCCTGCTCGCGCCGGTCGGGCAATCGGGCTTTGGCTACGATCCGTTGATGTTCATTCCCGCCTTGGGGCTGTCGGTGGCGGAGCTTGCCGCGGGCGTCAAGAATGCCCACAGCCATCGGGCCATCGCGGCGCGCCAGATGCTGCTTCAGATGCGCGAGGTCTGGCGCCTTGATTGAAATCGTCAACGCGGACAGCCCGGCCTCGGCGCCGCTGGAAAGCATCGACCAGCGCCTGGCCCGCTGCATGCGACCCGGCACCTTGTCGCTGGCGGCGCTGCCGCCGCTGTCGATTTATGTGCACCTGCCGTGGTGTCTCAAGAAGTGCCCGTACTGCGACTTCAACTCCCATGAATGGCGTGCCGGCGACGGGCTGCCGCAGGCGCGCTACCTCGACGCCTTACGCTGCGACCTGGAAGCCGCGTTGCCCTTCATCTGGGGGCGCCGAATCCACAGCGTGTTCATCGGCGGCGGCACGCCGAGCCTGTTTTCACCCGACGGCATCGACCGCCTTCTGGCCGACCTGCGAGCGCGACTGCCCCTGGAGCCCGGCCTGGAGATCAGCCTCGAAGCCAACCCCGGCACGTTCGAGCGCGACCGCTTTCGGGCCTACCGGGCGGCCGGCGTCACGCGGTTGTCAGTCGGCGTGCAAAGTTTCGACGACAGCAAGTTGCAGGCGCTCGGCCGGGTGCACGACAGTGCCCAGGCGATGGCCGCACTTGAGGAGGCGAGCCAGGCCTTCGACACCTACAACCTCGACCTGATGTACGCGTTGCCGGACCAGTCGGTCGCCCAGTTCGAAGCCGACCTGGCCCGCGCGCTGTCGTTTCGCCCGCCGCACCTGTCCATCTATCACCTGACCATCGAGGCGAACACCCAGTTTGCCAAGCACCCGCCCAGCGTGCCCGACGACGACACGGCCTTCGAGATGCTGGACCGCATCACCGAACGATCGGGCGTCGCCGGACTTGAGCGTTACGAAGTGTCTGCCTTTGCGCAGGCCGGCCACCGCTGCCAGCACAACCTGAACTACTGGCAGTTTGGCGACTACCTCGGGCTGGGCGCGGGCGCGCACAGCAAGATTTCGTTCCCGCACCGGGTGATGCGCCAGGTGCGCTTTCGCGATCCATCGAGCTACATGCTGAACGCGCTGGCGGGCCAGGCCGTGGCGCAGGAATTCGAAGTGACGCGCGATCAACTGCCGTTCGAATTCATGCTCAATGCGCTGCGTTTGCGCGAGGGTTTCGAGCTGGCCCGGTTCAGCGAACGAACCGGGTTGCCGCTGGCGGCGATCGAGCCGGCGCTGGCCCGCGCCGAGGCCAGGCGGCTGATCGATCGCGACCTGCACCGCGTGGTGCCCACGCCGCGCGGCTTCGACCTGCTCAGCGATCTGCAGGCGCTGTTCCTTTGAGCGCGCGGCTCGCAGGCCTCGGCGCGCGCCCATTTCTTGGGCTTCTTGAGGTGCCGGCGGCCTGTGCGATAGCGCACAAACAGTTGCTCACACAGTGCGGCGGCCGCGGCCCGACGCGCTGCTAGACTGGCGCGAATTCGACCGCCCCAGACCCGTGCACGCCAACCCATCTCCACAAGTTCTCGACACGCCGACCTTGCGTCTGGAGTCGGCGCTTCAATTGCTGGATCAGTCTGGTCACGTCCTGCCCGAGCTTGGCGACGTGGGCCGCGCGGCATGGCTGCAAGCGGTGGTCGACGCGCTGTGCGACCTGTCCAGCCAGGACCCGCTCACCGGCCTGGCCAACCGGCGTCATTTCGAGCTCGCGCTCGAGCGCGAGATCGACCGTGTCGAGCGCGTAGGCGAGCCGGCCCTGGTGCTGATGGTGGACATCGATCATTTCAAGAAGGTCAACGACTCCCACGGTCACGCCGTCGGCGACCTGGTGCTCAGGTCGGTCGCACAGGTGTTGCAAGCCTGCATACGGCCGATGGACATGGTGTCCAGGATCGGCGGTGAAGAGTTCGCGATCATCCTGCCCAACTGCCCGTTGGACTTCGGCCACACCGCGGCCGAGCGGGTGCGCGCCAAGGTCCAGCATGGCTCGGTGATGATCGCCGCCGGTGTGGAAATCTCGGTCACGGTCAGCGTCGGCGGCGCGTTCGCGCTGCAATGGGGGCGCACTTCGGCGCAGGATTGGTTGTCGCAAGCCGATCAACAGCTCTACCTGGCCAAGCGCCAGGGACGCAACTCGGTTCGCCTGCTGGAGCCGGCGCAGGTGCCGACCGAGGCGAAGACCCAGCCGGCGTTGTTCGACTCGTCCTGGTTTCAAGATGTCAAATGACGGCTGACAAGGTGGCCTCGCAAGACGCCAGCGCCTTTGATCAACTGGGTGGCGAATCGGCGGTGCGTGCCCTGGTCGAACGCTTTTACGACCTGATGGACCTGGAGGCCGGCCACGCGACGATTCGCAAGCTGCACCCCGGCTCCCTGGACGGCTCGCGCGACAAGCTCTTCTGGTATTTGTGTGGCTGGCTGGGCGGGCCGCAGCACTATGTCGAGCGTTTTGGCCACCCGCGCCTGCGTGCCCGGCACCTGCCGTTCTCCATCGGCGTCGAGGAACGCGACCAATGGCTGGCATGCATGCGCCAGGCAATGACGGACCGGCAGGTCGACCCTGCGCTGGCCGAGCGCCTGCACGAGTCGTTCTTCAACACCGCCGACTGGATGCGCAACCGCGCCTGAGGTCAATGGCCGGCGCCGATCAGGCGACGCCGTGGGGCCGCAACAAGACCAGCAATGCCCCGTGGCCACCGTCCGACGCCCGCGCCTGGGCAAAGGCGACGACCTCGTTTTTTTGCACCAGCCAGCTCTTGACGCGCGACTTGAGCACCGGCTCGCGCCCGGGCGAGCCATTGCCCTTGCCGTGGATCACGCGCACGCAGCGCAGCCGGTCGCGCATGGCCTGGCGGATGAACTCCGCCAGACGCTCACGGGCCGCGTCGCGGCGCAGGCCGTGCAGGTCGAGCTGGGCCTGAATCGCCCAGACCCCGCGCCTGAGCTTGCGCACGACTTCGGGGCCGATGCCGCGCCGACGGAACGACAAGTCGTCGTCGGTGTCGAGCAGGGATTCGACGTCGAAGTCGTCCGACAAGGCCTGCACCAGCACCAAGGCCTCGTCCCGTTGGCGCTGACGCGGCACCGGCGCCGGGCGCGCCCGCGGCAGCACCAGTGCCGCCGCCTTGCGCAGCGGTTCGACCCGGCCCACGGTGGTGGCAAACAGCTCGCGCTCGGTCTTGGCTCGCAGCGCGCGTTCGTGCTCGCGCGCCATCGCGGCGGCCAGTTCACGCTGCCTGAGCAGCAGCGCCGCCTTGAGCGCGGCCAGGTCGGCAAGGTTGTGGGGTTTCACCGCACCGGGCTTCACAACAGGCCGCGCTCGGCGAACGACACCACCTGGCCCTGGCCGACCACCATGTGGTCGAGCACGCGCACGTCGACCAGGGCCAGCGCGCTCTTCAGCGTTTGGGTCAAAAACTCGTCGGCGCGCGACGGCTCGGCCAGGCCGGAGGGGTGGTTGTGGGCCAGGATGACGCTGGCGGCCTGCAAGTCGAGGGCGCGTTTGAGCACCTCGCGCGGGTAGACGCTGGTTTGCGTCAAGCTGCCGCGAAACATCTCCTCCAGCTTGATCAGGCGCGATTGCGCGTCCAGGAACAGCACCGCAAACACTTCATGGTCGCGCGCTCCCAGTTGCAGGCGCAGGTAGTCCTTGACCTTGGCCGGGGCGTCGAACACCGGGCGCTGGGCGAGCTCTCGCACCAGCGAGCGCCGCGCCAGTTCGAGCACCGCGGCCAGCTCGGCGCGTTTGGCGGGCCCCAGGCCCTTGACCTGCTTCAGCGCCTCGGGCCCGGCGTGCAACAGGCCGGTCAGCCCGTCAAACCGGTCCAGCAGTTGCTGCGCGAGTTGCAGCACCGACAGCCCGGGCAGGCCGGTGCGCAACAGCAAGGCAATCAGTTCGGCGTCGGCCAGCGCGGCCGGGCCGAGGGCCAGCAGCTTCTCGCGCGGGCGAGCGTCGGGCGGGGTGTCCTTCATGACCATGTCGGTGTCAGCAAGACGTTTGCACGCCGCCTCGTAAAATCCGCCTTCAGTCTACCGAACAAGGAATGCCGTTGAACCACGTCCGAGCGGGATCGTTCCTGACGCTGCACTACCGCCTGGCCGGGCCCGACGGCGACGAGCTCATCAACACCTTCGCCGCCAAGCCCGCCACCTTGTCGCTGGGCACCGGCGAGCTGGCGCCGGCGATGGAGTCGCGCCTGATCGGCATGGCGGAGGGCAGCCGTGCGCGCTTCGATCTCGCCGCCGGCGAGGCCTTCGGCGAGCGCAATCAGCAGCTCGTGCAGCGCGTCAAGCGCGCCGTGCTAAATGAGCTGATTGACGCCGGCGAGCACTACGGCGTCGGTGATGTGGTGCGCTTCCCCACGCCGGATGGCCGGGGCGCCTACGCCGGTGTGGTGCGCGAGGTGGCCGCGGACACGCTGCTGTTTGACTTCAACCACCCGCTGGCCGGGCGGCCCGTGACGTTTGAAGTGCTGTTGATCGGGGTGCTGTGATGAGCGGTTCGCTGCAAGAAGTGGTGTTGGCCGAGCCGCGCGGTTTTTGCGCCGGGGTGGACCGCGCGATCGAGATCGTCGAACGGGCGATCAAGAAATTCGGCGCGCCGATCTATGTGCGCCACGAGATCGTGCACAACACCTATGTGGTCGAGGACCTCAAGGCCAAGGGCGCGATCTTCATCGAAGACCTGGCCGATGTGCCGCCCGGCGCGACGCTGGTGTTCAGCGCCCACGGCGTGAGCCAGGCGGTGCGCAATGAGGCGGCCGAGCGCGGCTTCAACGTGTTCGATGCCACCTGTCCGCTCGTGACCAAGGTTCATGTCGAAGTCGCCAAGCTGCACAAGCAGGGCTTCGACTTCATCATGATCGGCCACAAGGGCCACCCCGAAGTGCAAGGCACGATGGGCCAGTTGAACGAAGGCATTTATTTGGTCGAAGACGTTGCCGACGTGGCGCGGGTCCAGGTGGCGCAGTCCGCCAGGCTGGCGGTGGTGACGCAGACCACCTTGTCGGTGGACGACGCGGCCGATATCCTGGCCGCCGTCAAGCGGCGCTTTCCGCTGGTGCGCGAACCCAAGCAGCAGGACATCTGCTATGCCACGCAGAACCGGCAGGACGCGGTGAAGGTGATGGCGCCAACGGTCGACATCGTCATCGTCGTCGGCAGCCCCACCAGCTCCAACAGCAACCGGTTGCGCGAGCTGTCGCAGCGCCTGGGCACGGCGGCCCACATGGTCGACGGGCCCGATGACCTGAAGGCCGAATGGTTTGACGGCAAACGCAGCGTCGGCCTGACGGCGGGCGCTTCCGCGCCGCACATCCTGGTGCAGCAGGTGATCGAGCGCCTGCGTGCGCTCGGCGCGGTGTCGGTGCGCAGCGTGCCGGGTGTCGCGGAGACGACTCATTTTCCGCTGCCGATGGGCCTGGGCGACAAGTCGATGGGGCCGGCGGACGCGCTCTGACAGCCGCGGCCGGCCGCGGCCACGGCGGCCACTGCGAGCTGCCTACAATTGCGCGCTTCAGTCACTCCGCAGGTCGGCGCTGACGCGCGCCTGTTGCCCATGCTCGACATCACCCTGCTGCGCAAGGACCTTGCGCAAGTCATAGCACGGCTTGAAAAGCGCAAGCCGGCGCAGCCGTTTCTCGATGTCGGACGCTTCGCGGCGCTGGAGTCCGAGCGCAAGTCCATCCAGACCCGCACCGAGGACTTGCAGGCGCGGCGCAACACCCTGTCCAGGCAGATCGGCATGCTCAAGGGACAGGGCGACGACAGCTCGGCCGTGATGCGCGACGTGGCCGGCCTGGGCGACGAGCTCAAGGCCTCGGCCGAGCGGCTCGACGCGATTCAAGCCGACCTGCAGGCCATGTTGATGGCCTTGCCCAACCTGCCGCACGACAGCGTGCCGGTCGGCGTCGACGAGGCCGGCAACGTCGAGGTGCGCCGCTGGGGAACGCCGGCGCGTTTTGCCTTCACGCCCAAGGACCATGTCGACCTGGGCGCCCCGCTCGGACTGGACTTCGACACCGGCGCGAAGTTGTCCGGCGCTCGCTTCAGCTTTCTGCGCGGTCCGATCGCCAGGCTGCACCGTGCGCTGGCGCAGTTCATGCTCGACGTGCAAACCCAGCAGCATGGCTACACCGAGTGCTACACGCCCTACATCGTCAACCGCGAGGCGCTCGAAGGCACGGGGCAGTTGCCCAAGTTGAAGCAAGACATGTTCTGGGTCACCCGCGGCGGCGGCGAAGGCGAGGCCGAGCAGTACCTGATCCCGACCTCCGAGGTCTCGCTGACCAACAGCGTGCGCGAGCAAGTGCTGGCCTTGAGCGCGCTGCCGATCAAGCTCACGGCGCACAGCCCGTGTTTTCGCAGCGAGGCCGGCAGCGCCGGGCGCGACACGCGCGGCATGATCCGCCAGCACCAGTTCGACAAGGTCGAGATGGTCCAGATCGTGCACCCCGACACCAGCTACGAGACGCTCGAAGCAATGGTGGGCCACGCCGAAGCCGTCTTGCAAAAGCTCGGCCTGCCATACCGGGTGATGGCACTGTGCACCGGCGACATGGGTTTCGCGGCCGCCAAGACCTACGACCTGGAGGTCTGGCTGCCGGCCCAAAACGCCTACCGCGAGATCAGCTCCTGCTCCAACTGCGAGGCGTTCCAGGCGCGCCGCATGCAAGCGCGTTTCAAGAACGAACTCGGCAAGAACGATTGGGTGCACACCCTCAACGGTTCGGGCCTGGCGGTCGGGCGCACGCTGGTGGCGGTGCTGGAGAACGGCCAGAACGCCGATGGCTCGATCACCGTTCCTGAACTGCTGCGTCCCTACATGGGCGGCGCAACGGTGTTGAAAGCATGAACGCCGCGACACTTGCCGACGCGCTGCTGCAGGCACGCCGGGCGGCCACCTGCCTGCCGCGGCCGACGCAGACGCATGCCGGCTTCACCCTCGATCAGGGCTACGAGGTGGCCGATGAAATTCGGCGTTGCCGCATCGCCGCGGGCGAGCGGCCGCGCGGCTACAAGGTCGGCTTCACCAACCGTGGCATCTGGCCCAAGTACGGTGTCCACGGGCCCATCTGGGGGCCGGTCTGGGACAGCACGCTGACCCGGCTCGATGGCGCCCGGGCGACGCTCTCGCTGGCCGGCCTGGTGCAGCCGAGGCTGGAGCCCGAGATCGTGTTTGGCTTTGGCCGTTCGCCACGGGCCGGCATGCTTGAGGCCGAACTGGTGGGCTGCATCGATTGGGTGGCGCATGGCTTCGAGATCGTCCACACCCATTTCGAGGCCTGGCGTTTTGAGGCCGCCGACACCGTGGCCGATTTCGGGTTGCATGGTCGGCTGCTGGTCGGCCCCACGGTGCCGATCGCCGCGTTTGTCACGCCCGGCCCCGACCTCGCCGGGCTTGGCGTGCGCCTGGTGTGCGATGGCGTCGAAGTCGACCGTGGCGAGGGCAAGGTGGTTCTCGACGGCCCCCTCAATGCGCTGCGCCTGTGGGTCGATGCGATGGCCGCGCGACCGCAGTCATGGCCAATCGCGCCGGGCGACGTGGTGACGACCGGCACGCTCACCGATGCCTGGCCGCTGGTGCCGGGTCAACGCTGGGAGACGGCGCTGAGCGACCCGCGCCTGCAGGGCCTGCAGCTCACCGTGGTGGCCTGAAGGGCGCAGGCTAGAATCCAGCGCTCGGCAGCGACCCGCCGAATGGGCAGCAGCACCGGAGAGGTGGCAGAGTGGTCGAATGTACCTGACTCGAAATCAGGCGAACCGCAAGGTTCCGCGGGTTCGAATCCCGCCCTCTCCGCCAGCGGCAGTGTTCATGGACAGGCCGCCGCGGGGCCGCCGGCCTGGCCTTCGGGCTTCAGCGTCACCGGGCCCAAAATGACCTCGCCCAGCAGCGTTTCCAGCACGAATGAGATTTGCAGCGTTGTGCCGTTGGTTTGCACCCGCACGCTCAGCAGGGCGGGCAAGTCCAGGGTCGAAGTCGCGCTGCGATAGGTCCCGTAGAAGCGCAATTGGCCCTGGCCATTGACGCCCCAGCGGCCGGTAAAACGCAGGCCCAGGCAGTTCGCCTCCAGCTCTAACCCGTTCGCCTCGAACACCACCCGGGTCTGACCGCCGGGCGCAATGTCGACAAACACCACGCGCGCCGTGCCGTCGCTCGACGCTGCCGACGCGGCGCCGTTGACAACCGGGCACCGCAATGCCGGGGCAAAATTGGCCGCACACAGCGGCGCAGGGGCTGCGCCCAGGCTGGCCAGGTCCAACGGATCGAGGCCGGTCCCGCTCCCGCCCCCACCCGGCCCGCAAGCGGCCAGCCAGGACAGAAGAGCCAGTGCCAAGAGGCGATAGCGCAAGGCGATGAACATTCAATTCTCCCGGTCTATGTAGAGGTACGCGCCAAAACGGGCGCCCTGCGTTGGCTCGGCCTGGGCGGCGTCCAAAAAAACCCGCTTCAGGGCCGCGCCGAAGGCCGGGCTGGTGACGCCGTTGCGAAGCATCCGACGCGCCAGCGGACGCAAGCCGCGCAGCGCGACGTCGAGAATGACCTGGGGCGACGAGGACATGGACATGGGCATGGGCACCGAGCTTGACATGGTCTTGACGGATTCCTTGGTGCGGGATAGTTTCCCACTGCTTTCAACCCCAGCCAATGTCCACCCAGGAACGGACCCTGCATCAGGAGCGAGCCCGGTACGGCGCGCGGCTCGCCGCCGCCCTCATCATTTCGGTGACCACGCTGGGGGCTTGTGGCGGGGGGGCGCAGGACGCCGCCCCGAGTTCGGGTGACGCTGCGCTCGCGGCCTCCAGACCCGGGGAATTGCTGGACTACGTGAAAGACCGGCTGCGCACGCGCCTGGCCCAGCGCCAGCCCACGACGGGCGGCGGCGCGCCGGCTGGCCTCGCGCCGGCGCTGGTCGCAACAGTCAGCCCGGCGGGTGACGCGGTGCTGCGCTCGGGCAGCAATGTGCAGGAAGCGGGCATCGACGAGATCGACCTGATCAAGAGCGACGGGACCTACATCTACACCCTGGCCACCGCGGCGGGCGCGGCTTCCGGGCGGGTCGCCGCGTCCTTGCAGGCCCATCGACGCCTGCCCGACGGCCGCATCGAGCCGGTCGCCAGCCTGGCGCTGCCGGATGACCCAGACGCCGTGCCGGTGACCCATGGTCTTCATTTTGCGGAATCGGCGCATCGACTCGCGGTGCTGAGCGAAAGCGTCAGCTTGGTCGGCGGCATCGACCCCTGCGGCGCGCCGCTCGCATGCAACGACGTCCCGACGATCCTGCCGGCGCCCTCGGTGGCGTCGAGCGCGGTGCACCTGCAGGCGGTGGACAGCTCGGCGTCGGGTGGCCTGGTGATCGCGCAACGCCTCACGATCTCCGGCCGCCTGCTGGGGACACGCCGAATCGGCAACGCGCTGTACATCGTCACCACCTACGCGCCGCGCCTGGCCATCGAGAGCTTGGCGTTCGATGCGACCAGCGCCGAACGCGAGGCCGCGCTGGCCTTGCTGGCCAATGGCGACGTGTTGCCGACGGTGCGCATCAATGGATCGGCGCCGCGGCCGCTGCTGGCCGACACCGATTGCTACTTGCAGGTCAACAACGCCGCGCCGGGCATCGATGTCAACACCATCACCGTCGTCGACCTCGGCAGCGCCGGCCTGGCGCACCGCAGCCGTTGCATGGTGGGCGGCAGCGAGGCGCTGTACATGTCGGCGCAGAGCCTCTACCTGGCGACCACGCGCCAGGTTTACCTCGCGGCCGATTCGACGTTGCGCTACCCGGCCGAGATCGCCACCGACGTGCACAAGTTCAACCTGGCCGGCGCCGATGTGAGTTATCGGGGCTCGGGCTCGGTCGATGGCCATCTGGGGTGGGACGCCCAACGCAAGTCCTACCGCCTGAGCGAGCACAACGGCGACCTGCGCGTGTTGACCTTCACCGGCGAGCTCGGCTGGGTCGGCGCCGCCGACCGCGCCAGCCTGGCGGCGTCGCCGGCGCGGCTGACCGTGCTGCGCGAACGCCCGGCCGGGCAGACCCTGGAGCCGATCGCCCGCCTGCCCAACGCGCAACGGCCAGCGCCGCTGGGTTCGCCCGGCGAACAGGTCCACGGGGTTCGATTTGTGGGCGATCGCGGCTACCTCGTGACGTTCCGCCAGACCGACCCGCTGTACGTGCTGGACCTGGCCGACCCGACCGACCCCAGGACCGTCGGCGAACTCAAGGTCACGGGTTACTCCGACCACCTGCTGCCACTGCCCGACGGCCTGCTGCTCGGCGTCGGTCGGCAAGCCAGCGAGAGTGGCGTGCTGGGCGGCGTCAAGGTGGCCTTGTTCGACGTGCGCGACCCGGCCCGGCCCCAGGAGCTTTCCGCGCACACTTTCGGCGAGCGCGGCAGTTTCACCGGCCTGGATGCCTCGCCCCAGGGCATCAACGTGCTCAACCTGGCGGCGCTGGCGCGCATTGCGCTGCCGCTGTCCATCTGGAGCACGACGGCAACCCAAGCGCAACAGGGCCTGCAACGCTTCGAGGTCAACTCCGCGGCGCGCACCTTGACGCCCAAGCCCATGCTTCAGGCACCCGGGTCGGCGCCGGCCTACGACCTGTGGGGCGACCGCAGCCTGCAGATCGGTGACCACGTGTACTACCTGTCGCACGGGCGCCTGGGGGCCTGGGCCTGGTAGGGCCAACGGCGGCCAGCCCCCAGGCACGGTGGCTGACCGGCTCGGCCGGCTTCCCACACAATCGCAACTCCTCATCGACCTGGACCCGGAGCCCGCATGAACAAAGCCCTCATTCCCGCCACGCTGGCCCTGTGCCTCGGCGCCGGCGCGGTCGCATTCTTGGCCAACGTCCCCGGTGCGCAGGCCCAGGGCGTGGGCGCGTCGCGGCTTGTCCCGCTGGGCGCCAGTGGCCAGTTGACCTGGTACCTGGACCCCGACAAGAAGCTCGTCGTGATGTGCAACGCCTTCAGCGACAACAGCATCGAGTGCCGCAGCAAGGCGATGCCCTGAGCCGCGGCTCCGGGGCCCCTTCACACATCTTTACCCCGCAGCCAAGCCCGCTTCACGGCCGCCATCGATCCTTCGTTCATGGGCAATCGGCCCATGTCCAGCAGGAGTGAACGATGTTCGAGTCCCGAGTGATCCAGGCCAGGGCCGTGCCGGCCCAGCGCGGCATGCGCTGGTTGTTGTTGAGCGTCCTGGTTGCGGCCTCCGCCAGCGTGGCCATTTCGGCCTGGGCCCAGCCGATGCGCCATGGCGGCGGCGCGATGATGTTCGGCGGCTCGCCCGAACATGTGGCGCGCGCTGTCGACCACATGCTCGACGGCCTGAACGCCACCGATGCGCAGCGCAGCCAGATCAAGCAAATCGCCGAGGCGGCTGCGGTCGACCTCAAGGCCCAGCGCGAGGCGACCCGCGCACTGCGCCAAAAGGCGTTGCAGATCTTTGCCGCGCCGACCGTCGACGCCGCGGCGGCCGAGTCGGTGCGCCAGCAATTGAGCGTCAAGCACGACGACAACAGCCGCCGTGTGTTGCAGGCCATGCTCGACACCGGCCGCGTCCTCACGCCCGAACAGCGCGCCAAGTTGGCCGAACGCATGCAGCAGCGTCGCGGCCAGCGGCACGAGCACGGCACGATGCAGGAGCGCCAGCCGCCGAAGTAGCCTTCACGCGGCGCTATGCTGGGCGCCTTGCAAACGCCGCCTTGCACACGCCGCCTTGCGGGCCCTGTGGCTGCTGCGAGGCGGTTTTTGCTGCGTTGAACGAACTTCGACCGACCTTCGTCACCTTCCCCGGCCCCGCACACCATGAGCTCCCGCCTGCTGCTGATCGACGATGACGCCCGCCTGTCGGCCATGGTGGGCGACTATCTGCGCAACGCCGGCTTCGACATCACCACCGCCGCCACGCTGGCCGCGGGGCGCGAGTGCCTGGCCGGCGAGCCCTTCGATGCGCTGGTGCTGGACCTGATGCTGCCCGACGGCGACGGCCTGGACCTGTGCCGCGAGTTGCGCGCCCAGCCCCGCACCCGCTCGCTGCCGCTGTTGATGCTCACCGCCCGCGGTGAGCCGATGGACCGCATCGTCGGCCTGGAGCTCGGCGCCGACGACTACCTGGGCAAGCCCTTCGAGCCGCGCGAGTTGCTGGCCCGCGTGAAGGCCCTGCTGCGGCGCGCGTTGCCGCGGGGCCAGGGCGACGAGGTGCTGCGCTTCGGCCGCCTGGAAATCGACCTGGGCGCCCGCGTGGCGCGCCTGGCCGGCCAGGCCTGCGACCTGACCGGCCACCAGTTCGACCTGCTGGTGGTGTTGGCGCAAAGCCCGGGGCGCGTGCTCTCGCGCGACCAGATCATGGACATGCTGAAGGGCCACCCGCTGGAGGCCTTCGACCGCTCCATCGACGTGCACATCTCGCGCATCCGCGCGGTGATCGAAGACGACCCCAAGCTGCCGCGCCGGGTGCTCACGGTGCGCGGCGCGGGCTATGTGTTTGCCCGCAAACAGGACGCCGATGACGGCGCATGACGCGGCACGGGCTGCCGCGACCGGCCGCCATCGGCCACAGGCCCTTGGGCCTCGGCAAGGCCCGCCGCGGCGTGCGTGGCGCGCGCGGTTCCCGGCGAGCGGGGGGTTGCCATGAACAGCCTGTACCTGCGCATCTACCTGACCGTCGTGGTCGTGCTGCTGCTGTTCGCGGCCGCCTCCGGTTTGCTGTTCCAGCGCCAGATCGACCAGGAACGCTTGCGCTCCGACACGGTGCTGAGCGAACGCATGGAGGCCTGGGGCGATCTGATCGAGCGCTCGCTGCCCGGCGCCGCGGCGCCGCCCGCCGAACAGGCTTCGGCGGTGCGCGACTGGTCGCAGCGCCTGCGCCTGCCGCTGGCGCTGGACAACCCGCAAGGCGAGCGCATCGTGGTGTCCGATTCGTTCGCCCGGCGCGCCAGTGAAGCCGGCGTGCGCGGCACGCCGGTGCGCCTGGACGACGGTCGAACCCTCTGGGTGATGCGGCCCGGCGGCAATCGCGCGCTCCAGGGCGGGTTGCGCGGCGGCCCGCCCGGATCGCACCGCGCTCCGGCGCTGCCCTTCATCCCGCCCGAGTGGCAGCATGGCGCCGGCCTGGCGATGGTGCTGGTGCTCCTGTTCCTGGCGATTGCCGCGGGCGCCTACCCGGTGGTTCGCCGCCTGACACGGCGGCTCGAAGCGCTCAAGCAGGGCGTCGAGCGCTTTGGCGCCGGTGACCTGCGCCAGCGTGTGGCGGTGTCGGGCCGCGACGAAGTGGCGGCCGTGGCCACCAGCTTCAACCACGCCGCGGCGAAGGTCGAAGCGCTGGTGAAGTCGCACCAGTCGCTGCTGGCCAATGCCAGCCACGAACTGCGCTCGCCGCTGGCGCGCATGAAGATGGCCGTGTCGATGCTGGGCGACGCCGCACCGGCCCAGCGCGACCAGCTCAAACGCGAAATCGACACCAACGTGGCCGAGCTCGACGCCCTCGTCGAAGAGGTGCTGATGGCCAGCCGCCTGGATGCGGCGCTGGCCCTGGAGCAGTCCGAACGGGTCGACTTGCTGGGTCTCGCGGCCGAAGAGGCGGCGCGCGTCGATGCCGCGGTCGACGGGGTTTCGATAACCGTCGTCGGCGACGAGCGCCTGCTCCGGCGGGCCTTGCGCAACTTGCTCGAAAACGCGCGCCGCTACGGGGGTGGCGAAGTGCTGGTCAGCACCGAAATGGCGGCCGGCCGGGCGCTGCTGCGCGTCTGCGACCGCGGTCCGGGCGTGCCGCCGGCGTTGCGCGAAAGAATATTCGAAGCCTTCTACCGCCTGCCCGGCCATGCCGAGAAGGCCGGCGGCGTCGGCCTGGGCCTGAGCCTGGTGCGCCAGATCGCCGAACGCCACGGCGGCAGCGTGCGCTGCGAGGCGCGCGACGGTGGCGGCAGTTGTTTTGTGCTGACGCTGCCGGCCTGACGGCGCACGTTATCGCACAGCCGCACTCGCTCCGGCGCCGACCGTCGCGGCACTGTGCTGCTGCTTCAGCATCCACGCCAGGAACCCGCACAGACCCGTCGCCGCCACGACCAGGCCCAAGGTCGCCGCGGCCCAGAACCCGGGCGCGCCTTGCAGCCAGGCCGGGCTCCAGCCGGTGGTATTGAACCCGAGCGCATAACCGCCGCCCAGCCCGACGCCCCAGATTGCAAAGGCGTAGACCAGCAACGGCACGGTCGCGATGCGGTAGGCGCGCAGCACGAAGGCGGCCAGGGTCTGCCCGGCGTCGGCGATGTGAAACAGCACCACCCAGGCCAGCAGCGGCAGCGCCGCCTGGATGACCGCCGCGTCGCGGGTGTAGACGCCCAGGATGTCCTCGCGCAACAGGTAGACCGCGCAGCCGATGGCCGCGGCAATCAGCACCCCGGCCTCGACCCCGTGCCAGCCCAGCCGGCGGGCGTCGGCGGCGTCGCCGGCACCGATGCGCTGGGCCACCAGCGTGCCGGTGGCGTTGCCGATGGCCAACTGCAGCATGAAGATCAGCGACACCAGGTTGAGCGCGATCTGGTGCGCCGCCACCGGCGTGGTGCCGAAGCGGGCGATGAAAAACGCCATGAACGTGAAGCCGGTGACCTCGATGGCAATCGACAAACCCATGGGCACGCCCAGCCGCAGCAAGCCCACCAGGCTGGCGCGGTGCGGCGGGCTGAATCTGCCGCGCAGGCCGAAGGGCAGATAGAACGGGTCGCGCCGCAGCACCGTCCAGGCCGCCAGCATTTGCGCGGCCATCACGATGGCGGTGGCGATGCCGCAACCCGGCGCGCCGAGCGACGGCACCTGCAGCAGCCCCAGCGGCGTGTTCAGGGTCAGGCCGAACACCAACAAGCCGGTGAGCGGTAGCTTGAGGGCCAGCGCGCCGAGCTGCAGCGCCATGACGATCTTGGGCCGCGACACCGCCGTGTTGAAGCCGCGAAAGGCCGTGAACAGCAGCGCCGACGGCAGCGCGAACGCCAGCGCAAACAGGTAGCCGCGCACCTTCACCGCGACCTCCGGCTCGGCCCGGGCGAGGCTCAGGAACGGCTGCGGAAACAGCAACACCCCGCAGCCGAGCACCGACAAGGCCAGCGCCAGCCACATCGCCTGGTGCAGTTGCTGGCCGGCCAGATCGAGCTTGCGCGCGCCGAACAACTGGCCGGTGATCGGGCCCAC
>JAYSVE010000883.1:0-2827 GCA_043718725.1 Methylibium sp. | reverse complement strand
GCGCCGAGCGCAAGCTGGCCGAGGCGCGCGAGCAACTGCGCACGCTTGAACGCGAGGCCCAGGAGGCGCAGTTTTCATCACGCACGCTGGCGGCGCGGCGCGGCGAGTTGCAGCGCGGCATTGAAACCGCGGCCCAGCAACTGGCCGCGAACGAACAATCGGCCGTGCAACTGCGGGACGAGCTGGCCCGGCTGACCGATGTCAGCGCCCAGGCCGGCCTGCAAACCGCGCTGGCGTTGCGGCTGGAACGCGAGGCGGCGCTGGGCGCCAAGCGCAGCGAGTACGACGACCTGAGCCTGCGCCTGAAGCGCTCGGACGAACAGCGCCTGGTGCGCGAACAAAGCCTGCAGCCGCTGCGCGACCGCATCACCAAACTGAAGTTGGAAGAGCAGGCCGCGCAACTCGGTGGCGCGCAGTACCTCGAGCAGCTCGTGGCGGCGCAGGCCGACCGGCAGGCGCTGGGCCTGGGCATCGGCGAAGGCGCGGTCAAGCTGGCCGGCCTGCAAGCCGAGATCGACCGCATCAACCGCGACATCAATGCGCTGGGCGCCGTCAACCTGGCGGCCCTGGACGAGTTGACCGCCGCCAGCGAGCGCAAGACGTTCCTCGACGCCCAGAACGCCGACCTGGTGGAAGCGATGACCACGCTCGAAGACGCGATCCACAAGATCGACCTCGAAACCCGCGACCTGCTGGCCAGCACCTTCAACCAGGTCAACGAGCACTTCGGCCGCATGTTCCCGACGCTGTTCGGCGGCGGCGTCGCCAGGCTGGTGATGACGGGCGACGAAATCCTCGACGCCGGGGTGCAGGTGATGGCCCAGCCTCCCGGCAAGAAGAACAGCACCATCCACCTGATGTCCGGCGGCGAAAAGGCCTTGACGGCCATCGCGCTGGTGTTCGCGATCTTCCAGCTCAACCCGGCGCCGTTTTGCCTGCTCGACGAGGTCGACGCGCCGCTGGACGATGCCAACACCGAGCGCTACGCCAAGCTGGTGACCGAGATGGCGCAGGGCACCCAGTTCCTGTTCATCAGCCACAACAAGATTGCCATGGAGATGGCCGAACAATTGATCGGAGTGACCATGCAGGAGCAAGGCGTTTCTCGCATCGTGACGGTGGACATGCAGGTCGCCGTGGCCCTGGCCGAAACCGCCTGATGCCATGAGCAACCTCACGATCGCGTTGACGGCATTGGGCGGCGTGGTCCTGGCCGGCATCGTCGCCCATGGGGCCTGGACGGCACGCAGGGCCGACCCGCGCCGGGGTGCGCACGAGGCCCGGGCTATGGAATTGCGCGACGAGCCGGTGATGGGCGACGGCGCCCCGCCGGCCGAGGCGCCGCCATCCTTTGCGCTGGAGCTGAAGACACCCAGACGAACCATTGCCCGGCTGGATGCGTTGATCGACGCGATCGCGCGGCTGAGCCTGGACGCCTCGGTCAGCGGCGAGTTGCTGCTGGCCCACCTGCCGCCCACCCGGAGAGCGGGCGGCAAGCCGATGCTGATCGAAGGCCTCAACCTGCTCAGCGATGAATGGGAGCCGCCCGTGGCGGGTGAGCAATACATCGAAGCGCAGGCCGGCGTGCAGTTGGCCAACCGCGGCGGCCCACTCAACGAGATCGAATACTCCGAATTCGTGCAGGCCGTGCAGCCGTTTTGCGAATCGATCGGCGCCATGGCCGACTTCCCCGACATGCTCGAAGTCGTGACCCGCGCCCGCGAGCTCGACGCCTTTGCCAGCCAGCACGACGCCCAGTTGGCCGTTCACCTGCACGCGCGCTCGGCGCCCTGGAGCGTGAGCTACATCCAGCAGCACGCGGCCCGGCACGGCTTCGTGCCGGGCCCGGTGCCCGGCCGGCTGGTGTTGCCCTCCGCCGAAGACGGCGCACCGGCGGTGCTGACGCTGAGCTTTGACAGCCTGAAGGCGCTGGACGAAAACCCCCACCAAGCAGTGGTGAGCGATGTGACACTGAGCTTTGACGTGCCGCAGACCGATGCGGCGGGTGACCCGTTTGTCAGCTGGCAAGCCAGCGCGCAGGCGCTGTCGCTGGGCATGGACGCGGCCATCGTCGACGACCAGGGCCAGCCGCTCAACCCGCAGGGCTTTGCGGCCATCGGCGCCGAACTCGGCGACTTGTACCAGGCCCTGGAAGCGCGCGACCTGCCTGCGGGGTCGATGGCGACGCGGCGCTTGTTCAGTTGAGCATGGCAACGGTGCCGCCTGGCGACGCCGCCGCGGCCGAGCGAGCCGCCGGGTTGCGCGCGCAGTTGCAGCACCATGCCCACCGCTACTACGTGCTCGACGAGCCGCAGATCCCCGACGCCGAATACGACAAGCTGTTCCAGGAACTTCAGGCGCTAGAGGCCGCCCACCCCGAGTTGCTGACGCCCGATTCGCCGACGCAGCGGGTGATCGGCGCGGTGCTCGACGGCCTGGCGCCGGTGCGGCATGCGGTGCCGATGCTGTCGATCCACACCGAAACCGACACCACGCCGGCCGGCGCACAAAAATTTGACGCGCGCGTGCGCAAGGCGCTCGGCCTGGCCGACGACGCGCGGCCGCTGGCCTACCACGCGGAGCTCAAGTTCGACGGCCTGGCGATCAACCTGCGCTACGAGCGCGGCCAACTGGTACAGGCCGCGACACGTGGCGACGGCGAGACCGGCGAGGACGTGACGCACACGGTGCGCATGATCCCGACGGTGCCGAAGCGGCTGCGCGCAACCGACGCCGCGGTGATCGAGGTGCGCGGCGAGGTCTTCATGCGGCGCGATGATTTCGAGGCCCTGAACGAGCGCCAACGCAAGCTGATCGACGGCGGCGC
>JAYSVE010000882.1:0-6620 GCA_043718725.1 Methylibium sp. | reverse complement strand
ATCGAGATCGCCGACGCCAACGTGCTGGCCTGCGCGCAACGCGGCGTCAACGTGATCCAGCTCAACCTCGAAGAAGGGCTGGCGCTGTTCGAGGACCAGAGCTTCGACGTGGTGCTGCAGCTCGACACCCTGCAGCACCTGCGCAACACCGAACGAATGCTGGCCGAGACGGCGCGGGTCGGGCGCGTGGGCATCGTCAGCTTTCCCAACTTCGCCCATTGGCCGAACCGACTGAGCGTGTTCACCGGCCGCATGCCCATCACCAAGGTGTTGCCGTACCAGTGGTACGACACCCCCAACATCCGCGTCGCCACCTACGCCGACTTCGAGGTGTTGGCACGCCGCGACGGCCTGCGCATCCTCGACGCCTTCGGCATCCAGAGCGGCGCCGCGGTGCGCCGCTGGCCCAACCTGCGCGCCGGAGTTGCGGTGTTCAAGTTCCAGCGCGGCGCGCCGGCCTCGGGCCGGGCGGCGTGACGGCGCGATCCCGCTGAGGCCCTGGCACGCGGCCGATGCCTTGCCGCGCATGGCCCACGGTCGCCCGGCGCAGGGCGTGATCGACAAGGCGTTGGCGCGCTGAGCGCCGCGCGCTCGGGTGGGGGCGTTGCTTCAGACCTTCGGGGCCGGCGCCAGCGCTTCGAATTCGGCCGCGTGCTTGCCCTTCCAGGCGCTGACGGCCTTGGCCATTTCGGCGCTGTCGAAGATGGCGCTTTGCAGCCACGTCATCTGCTGCAACGCCGCCGCGGTGCCGTGGTCGCGCGCGTGGTTGAGTGCCAGCTTGCTGCCGGCAATGGCCAGCGGTGACTTGGCGGCGATGTCTCGCGCCAGTGCGCTCGCGTGGTCCAGCAGCGTTGCGGCGTCGGGCCACACGGCGTTGACCAGGCCCACCGCCAAAGCGCGCTCGGCGGAGATGCGCTCGCCGGTGTAGGCCATCTGGCGCGCCACGCCCTGCGGGACGATCTTCACCAGGCGCTGCAGCACGCCCAGGTCGGCCATCATGCCGATGTGAATCTCTTGCACGGTGAAGAACGCGTCGGCGCTGCACAGGCGAATGTCGCAGGCCGTGGCCAGGTCGAGCGCGCCGCCGATGCAGCCGCCCTGGATCGCGCAGATGACGGGGAAGCGCGCTTCGTCCAGCGCCGTGAAGCAATCGATCAGCTTGCGCAGGGTTTCCTGGAAGCCCAGGCGGGCCCGCGCGCTGCCGGTGTCGAGCACGGCGTCGCCGCTGGCGAAGACATCAAGCGCCATGCCGGCGCTGAAGTGTTTGCCGGTGGACGAGATCACCAGCACCCGCGCCGTGCCCTCGTCCTGCAAGCTGCGCACCGCGTCGCGAAAGCGCGGAAAGAACGCCGGGTCCAGGGTGTTCAGGCGCTCGGGCCGGTTGAGTTGCAGGTGGGCCACGCCTTGGTGCGTGCTCAACTCGAAATAGCTGTTCATGGGGGTTCTCCGGTCAGTGTTGCCCTGGCGCCTGCGATTGTGCTTGCGCCCGAGGACAAGTTCTCGCGCCGGGCGGGCCGCCGCTGCCTACACTGGCGCCATGAACGACACCCTCACCGCGGCCGACGGGCTGACGCTCCATCTGCGCGAATGGCCTGGCGCCGGCGCCAGGGGCACGGTGCTGATCGTGCATGGCCTGGGCGAACACATCGAACGCTATGCCCATGTCGCCGCCCACCTCAATGGCTGGGGCTGGAACGTGGCCGGCTTTGATCAGCGCGGCCATGGCCGCAGCGACGGCGGGCGCGGCCGGATTGCCACCGACGAGGCCTTGCTCGACGACCTGGCGCGGGTCATCGACAGCGTCCGCGCCGCCCACGCCGGACCGCTGGTGCTGCTGGGCCACAGCCTGGGCGGGTTGATCGCGGCGCGCTTCTGCGCCGAAGGCATGGCGACCGGGCCGGCGCGCTGGTACCGGGGGGTCGACGCGCTGGTCCTGTCGTCCCCGGCGCTGGACCCGGGCATGACCGCCTTTCAAAAACTGCTGTTGGCCGTGCTGGGCCGGTGGGCGCCCAGCCTGGGCGTCAACAATGGTTTGAAGCCGGCCTGGATTTCACGCGACCCGGTGGTCGTCAAGGCCTATGAGGACGACCCTCTGGTGCACGACCGCGTCACGCTGCGGCTGGTGCGCTTCATGTTGGACGGCGGCGAGCAGGTGCGCCAGCATGCGACGAACTGGAGTGTGCCTACTCTGTTGTTGTATGCCGGCAGCGACCGCTGTGTGGCGCCCAACGGCAGCGCGGCGTTTGCGCAAATGGCGCCCAACGCGACCGTGACCGCGCGTGAATTCAGGGCCCTGTTCCACGAGATCTTCAACGAACCCGAGCAGGTCGACGTCTTTGCGGTGCTCCACACCTGGTTGCTCAACGTTCGTCCGCGCTCCTGACGCGGCACGCGGTCACTGCGGCACCCTGCCTGCATGCTGGGCGCTGCGTGCGCTCCCGCCCGGGGCGAACATGAGCCCATCGGGCGGCCGCGCGGGCTCAACCGGCCCCCAGCATGGCCTGCGACACCTCCCACAGGCGCTGCGCGGCGGCAGCGTCCATGATGTGCGGCGCATAGCCCGAAACCCGGTTGCCCGGCTCGGCGGGCAGGCCTTCCCCGCAGTCTTCAAGGTAGCGCCCGCCATGGCCGCGCAACTCGGGCGCGGTGGCGGCCCAGACGCTGGTGGCGGCACCTTGTTCGGGGTTCTTGAAGATGTCCAGCGGCGTGTCGTCGGGCTTCAACCAGCCGAGCGCGCGCATTTCTTCAATCGGCAGAAACTTCTGCAAGCCGGTCATGATGCCGCCCGGGTGCACGGCGTTGGCGGTGATGCCCTCGGCGCCCTGGCGCAGGTGCAAGCCCAGCGACATCAACGCATTCGCGCTTTTGGCCTGGCCGTAGGCTTTCCACTTGTTGTACTCGCGCCGCTCGAAGTGGATGTCGTCGAAGTCCACCCCGCAGATCTTGTGGCCCGATGAGGTGAGCGCCACGACGCGCGCCGGCGCGCCCCGGCGCAGCGCTGGCAGCAGCGCCTGGGTCAGCGCGAAGTGGCCCAGGTGGTTGGTCGCGAACTGCGCCTCCCAGCCCTGCGCGGTGCGGGTCAGCGGGCAGGCCATGATGGCGGCGTTGTTGATCAGGATGTGCAGCGGCGCGTTGCCCCAGTCGTCGACAAAACGTTGCACGCTCGCCAGGTCGGCCAGGTCCAGCACGCCCACATGCACGTTGCGCTTGCCGCTGCTGGCGCGCAGGGCGCCGGCGGCCTCGCCGCCACGCACCCGGTCGCGCACCGCCAGGGTCACGTCGGCGCCGGCCTGGGCCAGCGCCCGTGCCGTCTCCAGCCCCAGGCCGCCGGCGCCGCCGGTGACGATGGCGCGCCGGCCCTGCAGGTCCAGGCCTTGCACCACGTCGAGCGCCGTGCTGCGGGCGTTGAACTTCGAGCTGATTCGTTCGGTCATTCGGTGTCTCCGGTCATGGGCGCGGCAGCATACGCCAGGGGCTCGAAGTTCTACACTGGCCACCCCCGCCGACCCAGGAGCTGTTGATATGAACGCACGCGACCCCGCCCTGCCTGTACAAGCCTTTGAAGCCGGTGCGATGGCGGCATTTGCCGAGCGCACCTGGGACGAAGAAATCGTCCCGGCCCTCACCCGCTACATCGAGATCCCCGCCAAGAGCCCGATGTTCGACGCCGACTGGCAAAAAAACGGCCACATCGAACGGGTGATTCAAGACGCGGCGCGCTGGGTCGAAAGCAAACAGGTCGCCGGGCTGAAGCTCGAAGTGGTTCGCTTCGAAGGCCGCACGCCGGTGATCTTCTTTGAGGTGCCGGCCACCCAGGCCGGCGGCAATGCGGCCGACGCCGGCACCATCTGCCTGTACGGCCACCTGGACAAGCAGCCCGAATTCACCGGCTGGCGCAACGACCTGGGCCCGTGGACGCCGAAGTACCAGAACGGCTTGTTGTACGGCCGCGGCGGGGCCGACGACGGTTATGCCGTCTACGCCTCGATCACCGCCATCCTGGCACTGGATCGCCAGGGCATTCCCAGGCCGCGCTGTGTCGGCATCATCGAGAGCTGCGAAGAAAGCGGCTCGTTCGATCTGCCGGCCTATCTGGACGTGCTGCGGCCACGCCTGGGCCGGGTCGCGCTGGTCGTGTGCCTGGACAGCGGCGCCGGCAACTACGACCAGTTGTGGCTCACCACCAGCCTGCGCGGCATGGTCAGCGGCACCTTGAAGGTCGAGATCCTCAGCGAAGGCGTGCACTCGGGCGATTCCAGCGGCCTGGTGCCGTCAAGTTTTCGCATCCTGCGCCAAGTACTGGACCGGCTTGAAGACAGCGCGACCGGGCGGCTGCTGCCCGAGAGTTTTCACTGTGCGATTCCGGCCGACCGCGTCGAGCAGTCGCGCGCCACCGCCAAGATCCTGGGCGACGAAGTCTGGAAGCGCTTTCCCTGGGCCTGCGGCGCCGACGGCGGCGCCACCTTGCCGACCACCACCGACCCGCTGGAGGCGCTGCTCAACCGCACCTGGAAGCCCACCCTCAGCGTCACCGGCGCCGACGGCTTCCCGCAGATGAAGGACGCTGGCAATGTGTTGCGACCCTATACCGCGTTCAAGTTGAGCCTGCGCCTGCCGCCGCTGATCGACGGCAACGAGGCCGCGGCACGGCTCAAGACCTTGCTCGAAGACAACGCGCCCTACAACGCCAAAGTCACGTTCAATGCCGATGGCCGGGGCGGCGGTGGAAGTGGCGAGGGCCCGCTGCGCGGTCCCTCGGGCGCCACCGGCTGGAACGCGCCCAGCCTGGCGCCGTGGCTGGAAGACGCGCTCAACGCCGCGTCGCAAGCCCAGTTCGGCGCGCCTTGCGGCTACATCGGCCAGGGCGGCACGATTCCGTTGATGAGCATGCTGCAAAAAGGCTTCCCGGCCGCGCAGATGATGGTTTGCGGTGTGCTCGGCCCGAAGAGCAACGCGCACGGGCCGAACGAGTTTTTGCACGTGCCGTATGGCAAGAAGTTGACGGCGGCGGTGGCGCAGGTGATGGCGGCTTGCGCTGGACCGAGGGCGCGGGTTCGCCCGCTTTGACACGCTGACGCGCGATCACACCGGCCCGTGAGCCCGCTGGCGCCGTGACATTTGGCGCACGCCGGGGGGTCGGTGGCATGGGTGGGCTCGCATAGCATTTGGGGCGTCGCCGCAGCACGGTTTAGCGGCGCACCGGCCCGGCGTCTTGTGCCGGCGTCATCGACCCACCTGAAAGCTCCCACCCCTCCATGTGCGGCATCGCCGGCATTCTGAGCAGCGCCGCCGCCGCGCCCCCCCTGCCTTCCGAGCTGGCGGCCATGATCGGCCAACTGCGGCACCGGGGCCCCGACGGCACCGGCGCGTACTGCCAAGGCGAAATCGGTCTGGGGCATGCACGCCTGAGCATCATCGATCTGGCCGGCGGCGATCAGCCGATTCACAACGAAGACAAGACCGTGTGGGTGGTGTTCAACGGCGAGATCTTCAACTACATCGAACTGCGCGCCGCGCTGGAGCAAGCCGGCCACCGCTTCTACACGCAGTCGGACACCGAAGTGATCGTGCATTTGTACGAACAGCATGGCGACGACTTCGTGCGGCACCTCAACGGCCAGTTCGCGATTGCGCTGTGGGACACCCGCGCGAAGCGGCTGGTGCTGGCGCGCGACCGCACCGGCATCCGGCCGCTGTTCCACACCACGGTCGGCGGGCGGCTGCTGTTTGCATCGGAGGCCAAAGCGCTGTTCGCCGTCGCCGGTGTGCCGCGCCGGCTCGACCCGCTGGCGCTGGCCGAGGTCTTCACGTTCTGGGCGCCGCTCGGTGCGCGTTCGGTGTTCGAGGGCGTGCGGCAATTGCCGCCCGGGCACCTGATGGTGGTCGAAGGCGGCAAGACCCGGACGCGCTGCTATTGGGATTGGGATTTCCCCATCGATCCGGTAGCGAGCAATCGCTCGGCCGCCGACTACGCCGAAGAATTGCGCGAACTGATGATCGACGCGGTGCGCCTGCAACTGCGCGCCGACGTGCCGGTGGGCGCCTACCTCAGCGGCGGGCTGGACTCGTCGATCATCACCTCGCTGATCCACCACTTCACCGACACGCCACTGCGCACGTTCTCGGTCACCTTCGAAGACGCCGAGTTCGACGAGAGCGCACACCAGAAGCAACTGGTCGACTACCTCGGCACGCAGCATTCCCAAGTGCGCTGCACCCGTGCCGACATCGCGGCGGCGTTCCCGCGCGCGCTGTGGCATGCCGAGGCGCCGATTCTGCGCACCGCGCCGGCGCCGCTGATGCTGCTGTCGGCCCTGGTGCGCGAGCAGGGCTACAAGGTGGTGCTGACCGGCGAGGGCGCCGACGAGGTGTTCGGCGGCTACGACATCTTCAAGGAAGCGCGGGTGCGGCGCTTCATGGCGCGTGCGCCGCAGTCGACCGCGCGGCCGCAACTGCTCAAGCGCCTGTACCCGTACCTGAAGCATTCACCGGCCAGCAGCGCTGCCTTCGCCAGGAGCTTCTTCAGTGAAGGCCTGGCGCACCTGAACGAGCCCTACTTCGCGCACATTCCGCGCTGGAACACGACCGGCCGGATCGCGCAGTATTTCTCGGCGCCGATG
>JAYSVE010000881.1:0-2834 GCA_043718725.1 Methylibium sp. | reverse complement strand
AGCAGGTCTTGCTTGCCGACCCAACGCGCGCCGAGTTGCGCCTCGATCGCGCCGTCCAGCCTCGAGCGGTTGTGGTAGAGCACCTTCATGCCAAAGCCCAGGGCGCCGCGGCGCGCAATGGCCTGGCCGATGCGGCCCATGCCCAGCACACCGAGCGTGGCGCCATGAATGTCGGCGCCGGCGAACATGTCGTAGCTCCACTGGGTCCATTCGCCGCGGCGCAAGAAGTGTTCGCTCTCGGTGATCCGGCGCGCGGCGGCCATCATCAGCGCAAAGCCGAAGTCGGCGGTGGTCTCGGTCAGCACGTCCGGCGCGTTGCTCACCAGCACGCCGCGCGCCGTGCAGGCCGGCACGTCAATGTTGTTGTAGCCCACCGCCATGCTGCAAACGGCGCGCAACTGCGGGCAGGCGGCCAGCAACGCGGCATCGATCTTCTCGGTGCCGGTCACGAACACGCCGGCCACCCCTTGCAGGCGGCGAATCAGTTCGGGCTGCGGCCAGACCTCGTCGCTGTCGTTGGTCTCGACCCCAAAATGCTCGCGCAGGCGGGCCACGACGTCGGCAAACACACCCCGCGCTACCAGCACATTCGTCTTCATGGGCTTCTTATCGGACTTTCATCGCGAGGGTTGCGCAACAGCCGCCGGCGCCACGCTGCCCCGCGGCGTGCTGCCCGGGTGGAAGCCGATCAGCGCCAGCATGACGAAAAAGCCCACGACGTAGGCCACGACGATGTACCAACCGTGCCGAAGCCACAGCCCCACCGAACGAGCCTCCGGGTACATGTTGGACAGCGCCACGCCGGCCGACGAGCCAAACCAGATCATCGAGCCGCCAAAGCCCACCGCGTAGGCCAGGAAGCCCCAGTCGTAGCCGCCTTGTTTGAGGGCCAGCGCGGTGAGCGGGATGTTGTCGAACACGGCGGACAAAAAGCCCAGCCCCAGCGCCGAATACCAGGATGCCACGGGCAGTTGGTCAACCGGCATCATCGAGGCGCACAGCACCAGCGACAGCAGGAACACCGAGCCCTTGAAGGCTCCCGGCAGCAACGACCACTCCGGACTGCGCAGCATCATCGTCAGCAGCAACGCGGCCCACACGGCGGCGCCGAGGAACGGGAAGGCGTCCGAGACGGCGTTGAAACGGGTGTTGACCACCACGTTGACGATGACCGCGGCCACCAGGATGAAGGCGACCACGCCGACGCGCGTCCAGTCGATGTTGGCATTGGCGCCTTCGTCCCTTTGGATCGGCGAGTAGGCCTGCTGTTGCAGCGCTGCCGGGATGCCGAAGATCACCAGAGCAACCGCCGACGCGATGTAGGCTTCGAGGACCTCCAGCGGGCCTACGCCGGCGATCCACATCATCGTCGTCGTCGTGTCGCCGACCACGCTGCCGGCACCGCCGGCGTTGGAGGCGGCCACGATGGCGGCCAGGAAGCCGATGTGCACCTTGCCCTTGAAAACGGTGTGCGCAATGGCGCCGCCGATCATTGCCGCGGCGATGTTGTCGAGAAAACTCGACAACACAAAGATCAGCACCAGCAGCACGAAGCAGCCCTTCCAGTCGTCCGGCAGATAGCGCGGCAGCACGGCCGGCACCTGGGTATCTTCGAAATGCTTGGCCAGCAGTGCAAAGCCCAACAGCAACAACAGCAGGTTGATCAGGATCACCCATTCATGCCCGAGGTGGGAGGCAAAGCCAGCCAGCCCGGCGCCGCTGTTGAAAGGGGACAGCAAGATCTTGTAAAGCGCAATCGCGATGGCACCACCGAGCGCAATCGGCAGCGTGAAGTTGTGGAACAGCGCCACGCCGAGCAACACGCACCCGAACAACACAAACTCGATCGGAACGCCACCCAGCGCCGGGCCGGCGAACGCCGCAGACGCGGCCATGGCAGGCGCGGCCGCCAGGCCGAGGGCAATCGTTGCGATCAAACCCGAGCGCAGGCGGGCCACGAAGTAGTGAACGGTCATCGTCTCCCCAGCGTTCTTGTTGAGCGGCGTCGATTCTAGGTGCCTGGGCCCGCCGTTGGCCGGGCGCTCGATCAGTCCAGAAAGCGGGCAAAGCCCGACACCGGTTCGCGCTGCGTCACCAGCGTGTTCTCGACGGCGCTCGGGTCAGCGTGGCCCAAGGCCATGCCGCACACCAGTTGCTCATTGGCGGGGGCCCCGACCTGCTCGGTGATGATGCGGTGGAACTGCATGAAAGCCGCCTGCGGGCAGGTGTCCAGACCACGGCCGCGGGCCGCGACCATGATGTTCTGCAGAAACATGCCGAAGTCCAGCCAACTTCCTTGGCGCAGGATGCGGTCGATGGTGAACATCAACCCGACCGGGGCATCGAAAAAACGAAAATTGCGGCCGTGCTGGTCGTGCATGCGTGCCTTGTCGGTCTTGCCGATGTCCAGCAGGCCGTACAAGTCCCAGCCGACCTTGCGGCGCCGGTCAATGTAGGGCTGCGTCCATTCGGTGGGGTAGTAGGCGTACTCCTCGACGTGGCTGGCGCGCGCCACCGGGTCGTTGTGCGCCGCGAGAATCCGGCGCGACAACTCGGCCTGGGACTCGCCGCTCAATACATACACGCGCCACGGCTGGATGTTGGTGCCCGACGGCGCACGCGACGCGACGGCGAGAATTTGCTCGACCGTCTCGCGCGCCACCGGTGTTGGCAGGAATGCGCGCACCGAGCGGCGCGAAGTGATGGCGGCATCGACGAGGGCGATCTGTTCTGGCGTGGGATTCACAGGGTTCCTTGGCATGCGTGTGTCGAACGGGAAGAAGTGCCCGCATTGTTCCATTGCCTCCAACTCGCCAAAGCCGCGGTGAAGGTTC
>JAYSVE010000089.1:0-5386 GCA_043718725.1 Methylibium sp. | reverse complement strand
CTCACCGCGGCGGCGCTGATGGCGCACACGACCAGCGCCAGGCCGGTCCCGTCGACCTTGCCGAACTGGAGCGCGTCGCCGCCCAGCAGCGGCATGGCCCACGCGCCCACCATCAGCATCAGCAGCGCCTGCAGCAGGTTGACGCCGAAGTAGGGCAGCGCCTTGGACGCCAGCAGCACCGCGTTCGGCACGCCCAGGCTTTGCAGCCGCGCCAGCGCGCCGCAACGGCGCTCTTCGACAAACAGGTTGGCCAGCGCGGCGACGACGAAGAACATGCCGAACACCAGCCAGGCCGACACGTTTTGCTGGACCGACGTGGGGCGCGGCCCGTTGCCGGCAAAACGCTCGGCGCTCACCAGCCGCTGGGTCGACGCGTTCGGTGCCAGGTGCTCGCCCAGGGTTTGCAGCGCGCCGCGCGCCTTGAGCTGGCCGGCGACGGCCTGGGCCTCGGCGTGCAACGCGTTGAAGAGGTTGGCGTCGATGCCCGGCTCGGCGATCAGGTGCACCAACGCCTCGCGCGGCATGGCCAGCAGCGCCAGTTCTTCCGACAGCCCGGCGTCGAGCACCAGCACGTACTTGAGCTGGCCGGCGCGCAACTGGGCCTGCCAGTCCGCGGGCAGCGGCAGCGCCGCGCCGTGGCCCTGGGCCCAGAGCCGCGCCAGCTCCTGCGCCAGCGGGCCCGCATCGCGAAGGTCCACGGCGTGGCGCAGCGAGCGCAGCGGCGGGTCGTAGACGTCCTTCAGGGCCAGCGACATCACGACGATGAACAGCACCGGCATCAGGAACAGCGCGGCCAGGCCGTGCACGTCGCGGCTCAGCGCCAGCAGTTCTTTCTTCATCAACCCAAAGAGCACCGTCAGGGTCGACATGCTCAGTCCCGCAACGAGCGTTGGGTCAGCGCCATGAACAACTGCTCGAGGTTGTAGCGACCGAACTCGGCATGCTGGACCTGGGCGCCGGCCGCGGCGAGCGCCGCCAGCGCCGCAACCGGCGTGTGCGGCGCCGCCATGCGCAGGCGCACCGTGTGCGGCGCGGCGCCGGCCGGCTCCAGCGTGCCGAAGCCGGCGAGCAATTCGCGCAGCGCCGGCGGCGCGAGCCCGTCGGCCGCCACCGTGAGGGACATCGCCCCTTCGGCGAGCAGTTCGTGCAACGCGCCTTCGCGCAGCACGCGGCCCTGATCGAGGATCAGCACGCGGTCGGCGATGGCCTCGATCTCCTCCATGTAGTGCGAGGTGTAGATCACCGCGGCGCCGCGCGCGGCGAGCGCGCGGATCGCCTCCAGCACGAAGGCGCGGGTCTGCGGGTCGACGCCGGCCGTGGGCTCGTCGAACAGGATCAGCTCGGGTTCGGGCAGCAACGCGATGGCCAGGTTGAGGCGGCGCTTGAGGCCACCGGAGAGTTGCTCGGCCCGGGTCGCGACGAAGCGTTCGAGCTGCGCGGTGGCGATGCAGGCCTGCACGCGCTGGCGCCGCCGCGGCCCTTCAAGCCGCGCGGCGCTGGCAAAGCACGCCAGGTTCTGCGCCACCGTGAGCATCGGATAGAACGCGAACTCCTGCGGCGCCACCGTGATGCGGGTCGGGGCGCGCGCCCGCACCGCGGCGAGCGGCTCGGCGTCGATCAGGATCGCGCCACGCTGCAGGTCGAGCCGGCCCGACAGGTGCGAGATCAGCGTGGTCTTGCCGGCGCCGTTCGGGCCCAGCAGGCCGAGCACCTGGCCACGCGTGGCCGCCAATGACACATCGTCGAGCGCGGCGGCACTCGCCCCCGAATAGCGAAACCCGAGGTGCTCGATCGCCAGCATCAGCGCACGGCCGTCCGCAGATCCCGGAAGAAGGTCTCTTCGTGTTGCGCCTGCGCGCGCAGCGTGTCGGCCAGCGCCGCCGGGTCGAGCCGGTCACGGCCTTTGATCATGCGCGCGGCCATCAGTGCAAATGCGCGCCAGCCGTCGCCGATGGTCGTGAGCCGTTCGGAGAATTCGGCCAGCCGCGGCGCCTGCGCGAGACCGGCGGCCTCTTGCAGGAACGCCGCGTAGATGAATCGAAAGCCCGCCCCGCCGGTGCCGATCTCCTCCTGCATGCGCACGATCTGGCCGATGAAGGCGGCGCTGTGCGGCGCGGCCGCCGGCAGGGTTTGCACCTTGCGCGCCAGCATGCGCATGCCGCGCACCCCGGTGATCGGAATCGGCGCCAGCATGATGCGGGTGGTCTTGCGGATCGCGCCCAGCACCGCTTGCGCACCGACCTCGCGCTGGCCCAGGCTTTGCGGGTAGTACAGCAGCCCCCTGGGTTGCAGCAGGCCCTTGGCAAAACGCGCCCGCGCCAGGTCGGCGCCGCTGCAGCGCACCGGGGTTTCAAACACCGGGTCGCTGATCAGGTAGTCGTCGCCCGACTTGCCGTAGACCAGCAGGTTGTGGGCGTTGAAATGAAAGCGCATGTCCGGCGGAAAGTACGGCAACCAGTAGACCGAGGCCTGCAAGCCAACGATCTGGCCATCGGCCAGCAAGCGGTCCAGGCGCTGCTCACCGGCCTCGGGCGAGCCGAAGGTCTCGAACCGGAAGCGCGCCGCCAGCGGCTTCATCAGGCCCTTGATGATGGCGCGTGGCGGCATGCGGTAGGCGATCAGCGGCAGGCCGGACAACTTGATGAACGGCAGGTAGGCAAACGACAGGGCCGAGGACAGGCCGAAGGCCAGGCTCTCCGTCATCGCCACGCCGTGGTGGCGCAACAGGTTGGAGATGACACCGCTTTCGCAGTGGGCGGCGTGCTGGTGCTCGAAGGTCTTCACAGCGTCCCGATCGCGTCTACCGGCATGCCCAGCGCATCGGCATAGCGCTGGCGCTGCGCCAGCGACAGGCGCGCAAATCCTTGCGGCCGCAGATGCCGGCGCACGCGCCATTGCCAGAATCCGCTGGCCTGCGCCAGCAGTGCCACGTCCATGCGGCGGTCGTACATCCAGTATTCGAGCGGCGCCGAAGTGCCGGCTAGCACCCGGGCGCGCGCCTGCCGGGCCAGCGCGACCAGCGCGTCGACCGCTTGCGTGGTGACGATCTCCTCGGCCTCCCAGCCGCGCGAGGGCACCAGCACCATGCGGCCGTCGGTGGCGCGCGCGTACATCGCCTTGCGCTGCCCGCCCAGCGTGGCATTGCCTTCCTGCGGCACGGCGTCTTGGTCCATCAGACCGCTTCCATGTGCACAAAGCCGCTGGAAAAGCGCCCGCTCTCGGGCACGAACATCAGCAGCTTGTGGCCCGGCAGGATGCGCCCGGAGCGGAACAGTTCGTCGAGCATGATGAACGGCGAGGCCGACCCGGTGTTGCCCTTGCGCTTGAGGTTGCTGAACCAGCGCTCCTGCGCAATCGGCAGCCCGAGTTCGGCCAGGCAGTCCCGCACCGGTTGCAGAAAGTATTGCGACGACAGGTGCGGCAGGAACCAGTCGATGTCGTCGACGCGCAGCCGGCGCTTTTCGATCACGGCCTGGAGCGGTTCGCGCAAGGTGGCGCGCACGATGTGCTGGTTCAACAGGCGCACATCCTGCTTGATCGCGAACACCGACCGGGCCGCCCCGTCCTGCGCCGAAAAGTCCATCCATCCGCGCAGCGACCCGTCGGCGTTCTTGTCGGCGCCGGCGTACATGCACACCGGCAGCTCATGGGCGGCGGACGACAGTTCGATCCAGTCGATTCGCAACGACAGCGGCGCGCGCGGCCTGTCTTCCAGCAGCACGGCGCCGGCGCCGTCGGACAACATCCAGCGCAGGAAGTCCTTCTCGAATGCGATCTCGGGGTGGCGCTCCAGGGCGTCGACCTGGTGCTGCAGTTCGGGCTCGAAGTGCCTTGCCAGCAGGTGCGGCGAGGCCAGCTCCGAGCCGGTGGCCACCGCGCGCCGCGCCTCACCGGCGCGCACCGCCAGCCAGGCATGCTTGAGCGCCGCGGTGCCGGCCAGGCAGACGCCGGTGCAGGCCACGACTTCCAGGCGCGGCCAGCCCAGTTCGCCGTGCACCATCACCGCGTGGTTGGGCATCAGTTGGTCGGCGATCGAGGTGCCGGTGGCCAGGCAATCGACGTGGCCGACATCGCCCAGCGCGCGCACCGCGGCGGCCGTGAGCTGGGCATTGGTCATGGCCGGCTTGCCGGTGGCGCGGTCGATGGCGTAGTGGCGCGACTCGATGCCGTTGCTGCGCAACACGAGCCGGCGCGCCCGTGAGGGCTTGCCGCCGACCTGGCCCAAAACCGCTTCGATCTCGTCGTTGCCGACCGGCGCAAAGGGCACAAAGGAGCCGGTGCGGGTCAGAAAAACATCAGTTCTCATACAGGGTCAGGCGATTCGTGGCGGAGCCCGAGGGCAGTTCGAACTGGTGCCGGATTCTAGTCAGCCAGCCCCCCAGCAACGGGCGCAGCACCGCCTGCAGGGCCAGACTGGCCGGCACGACAGTGACAATCAGCACGACCAGGAAGGCCACGTAGAGCGCCAGCAAGGGCAGGCGTTGCCAACTGCCGGGGCCGCCCGCGGCGCGCAGCAGCCGGCCCCACAAGAAAAAGCTGCGCGTGCCGGCTTTCTCGCTGATGTAGAGCCGGGGGTCGGCCCGCACCGCGCCCAGGCCCGTCAACAACGGCGCCGAGCCTTTCTCGGCGTCAGACCGCAACGCCGCGCACAGGGCCAGGCCGAAACGGCGTGTCGCGCCGATCTGCGGCGGACTCAGGCCGGCCGCGGGCAGGCCCCAGAAGGCGTTCTTCCGTCCGGTCAACAGCCAGCGCGGGGTGGTGATGAAGGTCGCCAGGGTCGGGCTGGGGTCGGTCAGCACGACGTTGTCGATCAGCCGCGCGCCGCACGCCATCAGCAAGGCCTTGGTCTTTTCCTGCGCCAGCATCCACATGTTGCGGCAGGCGATCACCGTCACGACCGGCCGGCCGCGCAGCAAGCGCGCCGCCAGCGGGTGTTTGAGGAACGCGGTGATGGGCAGCGACGGGGCCAGGAACCAGACCTGGTAGGGCAGGATCACCAGGTCGAAGTCCTCGTCGCCCGTCAGCGACAGCGGTGCCAGCGTGGGGGGCTGCAACAGCGCGGACTCCGGGAAGGCGTCGAAGAAGCGAAAGAACGACCACGGAAACGGGTAGGGCGGCTGCGGGCGCAGCACCTCGACGTGCACCGCGATGTCGGCGGCCGCGCGCAGCGGCGCGATGATCTGCTCGGCGACAGTGGTCAACTGGCCGGACTGCGAGTACTGGAGCACCAGCACACGCTTGCGCGGCCCCGGGGATGGGGAGGGGTGAGGTGGCACGTGGCTCATCAGGCAACCTCCGTGCTGCGCACTGCGGTATTCGCCTTGGGGACGGCCCGGCGGCTCAGGGAGGTTGGCATCAGGGTCGATCATGCGCGCCAGCAATGGGG
>JAYSVE010000880.1:0-2836 GCA_043718725.1 Methylibium sp. | reverse complement strand
ACGTGAACCCGCGCCAGTTGATACCAGCCGTAGGGACTCATGGGCTGCAGTTCCGTGTTGCGCTTGAGCGCCTTCACGGCTTCGTCCAGACGCTGCATGCGGATCAACACCAGTCCCAGTCCGTACCACGCCCGGTCGAGATTGGGGTCCAGCGCCACGGCGCCGCGGAACGCGTGTTCGGCAGCGTCAAGCTGACCCGCACTCTCCAGCAAGAAGGCCAGGTTGAACCAATCGGCGGCACTGCGTTGCGGGTGCCCCTTGACCAGGGCCTGGGCGTCCGCAATCGCGTCGTCGCGCCTTCCCAATTGAGCCAAAACATGCGAGCGGCTGGCCAAGGCGTAGGCGTCGTTCGGCCAAAAAAGCAGCATTGCCGAATACGCCTCCAAGGCCTGCTCAGTGCGCCCGGCGACCAGCCAGATCATGGCCTGCACCCGGTGCCGCCAGTACTGCCAACGCCCTGCATTCATTGACATGACTGAACTCCGATCTCAACGCAAATACTGACTTTCACGAACGTGGCAACGAGCCATACCGTCACCAGCAACAGCGCCGTGACCAGCGGCACGTGCCGGTCAAGCACGATCCGGGGCGTGATCCGGCGCACCCCCTTCAAAAAGGGCCTCGTCAAAACATCAAGGACTTGGTAGAACACGTTCGACTGGCGCTTTTGGCCAGCCAACAGGCCCAGCAGCCACCATCCCAGCAGCGCCATCAACGCAATTTCAGCGATGAGCTTGATGCCAGAAACAATCAACAGCATGCATGACCTTCACGAGTGGAAGCCAACTGTTGGCCTCGGGCCTTACCGATTGCTTACAGAACCCGGGCTGGCTGGTGTGAACCCGGATAGGACTTACGCTCAGTGGACGGATATGGAAGGCAGAACCCCGCCTGGGTCCCCCGCACCCGGTGCCACTCCTTTCCGGCCAACTTGAAATGAGCAACTCTGATCACACGCCGCCGTCCTGGCGCAGGCTCGTTTTGAACGCGCACTGGCCCAAGTCCGGCGCTCGCCCTGTCGAAGCGGACGATGACGAAGGTGCGCCCGCCACGCAGTTCGCACAGGACAGGGACGACTACCTCGGGGATTCGCCGGTCGACATCGGCCGCAAGACGGGTGTGGACGAGCACGAGATCTTCGTTGCCAGCAACCCCGCGCCGGCCCTGCAGCAACTCTTCGAACAGCTCCGACCCGAGTTCATCACCGTCCACGATGTCGGCACCTCGTCATCGCGAAAACTGCTGGATCGCCTGGCCTTTGCCGGCAGCCGCAGGGTCCAGACGTTGCGCATCCGACGGCAGGGCCATGGCACCTCGCTGGCCACGGTCCATTTTGTCGAGCTGCCCTGCATCACCGGAGCGTCGTTGCGCGTCTACAGCACCGATTGCGAGACCGAACCTCACTGGCGCCCGGGGGTGGCACTGATGTTGTTGGCGTTCAGTCGCCTCGGGGTCGTCATGGTGGGCGATCTGAATCCCGATGAGATCAGCGCGCTGCTCGGCGCGTTGCGCGACAGCATGCTCAGCGGCCCTTGGCAAAACCATCAGCTCATGCTGCTTCCGCTCGGGTCGTCCAGCAGCCTGGTCACACCGGGCATGGAGCTGGCCCGCGGCACAGGCGTCAACGTGCGCACGACGCCACAAGTGACCCGCGCCACCGACGCCTGGGGCTTCATCAGTGGGGCCTGGAACCGCATGACAGACAAGCTCCCGAGCCGGCTCGGCCCGCTCGCACCGCTGGTAAAGCCTGCGTCGCCGTCCGGGACGCAGCCTCAGGGCCACATCAGCGAAGGCGCGACGGCGGCCCTGTCCGGCGAAGGCTCCGCCACGGGCGCACCGGCGCCGGCCGCGTCGTCCAGCCTGGGGAAGGCTTTGTATCCGGTTGGCGCGCCACATCACCCGCCACTGGGCGGTCTGCGGAACCCGGCCACGGCGGCGCTGCTGCGGCGCTATGTGGAACAGATCAGCGAACTCGGCGGCGTCATGGCTTGCTCGGTCTTCGACGCGGTCAATGGCGAAAGCCTTGCCTTCGCCGGTGTCGGACCCAGCGCGTCCAACCTGGCCGCCAGAGGCGCCGAATTGCTGGCGGCGGTGATGAAGGCCAGCGACGCCCTCGGTCTGGGCCGCTCGCTCGCCGAGGTGGCGCTCAGCGTCGAGTCACACCATCTGTTGTTGCGGGGCGTTCCTGGCCATCCCGGGCTGGTCATGCACACGGTGCTCGACAAGGCCAGTGCCAACGTCACGTTGACGCGGCTGCAGATTCAGCGCATGGACTCGCTGTTCGAAGCGACGGGCTGACCCGCCTGCGGCCGGGCGTCGCCCGGCGCCCGCGTCAGTGAACCACGCGCTCGAAGCGGAACTCGCCGCCTTCGAAGTCGACCGGAATCAAGTCCTTCGGGCCGAACCGCCCTTGCAGGATCAACTTGGCGACCGGATTCTCGATGCGCTGCTGAATTGCGCGTTTGAGCGGCCGGGCGCCAAACACCGGGTCGAATCCGGCCTTGGAAAGTTCGGTCAACGCACTCGCCGACACATCCAGGCGCATCTCCAGTTTTTCGAGCCTGGCCTCCAACATCTTGAGCTGGATCCTGGCGATTGATTCGATGTGTTTCGCGTCCAGCGCGTGGAACACCACGGCCTCGTCGATGCGGTTCAGGAATTCCGGGCGGAAATGCTGTTTCACCTCGACCCACACCGCCTCGCGAATCAACTCGTTGCTCTGGCCGGCCAGTTGCATGATCTGGTGCGAGCCGAGGTTGCTGGTCATCACGATGACGGTGTTCTTGAAGTCCACGGTCCGGCCTTGGCCATCGGTCAGGCGCCCGTCGTCGAGCAC
>JAYSVE010000879.1:0-6647 GCA_043718725.1 Methylibium sp. | reverse complement strand
CCAAGCTCATCAAACTCGGTGAAGCGGTGGCCATCTGCGAACAGGTGGGCGACGTGGCCACCGCAGGGTCGCCACAAAGAGGTCCGATCGAGCGCAAGGTCGTGCGGGTGGTCACTCCCGGCACGCTGACCGACACCGAGTTGCTGGCCGACAAGAGCGACGCGCTGCTGCTGTCGGTGGCCAGTCACGGCAAGACCTGGGGCCTGGCCTGGCTGGCGCTCAGCAGCGGCGAGTTGGGCCTGACCGAGTGTGTCGAGTCCGAGTTGCCGACCTGGCTGGCGCGCCTGTCGGCGGCCGAAGTCCTGGTCGACCGCGACAAGCTGCCCGCGGCGCTGGCGCAAGCCCGCATCGCCGTCACCCACCGCCCGGCCTGGCAGTTCGACAGCGCGCTGGGCTTGCGCAAGCTCTGCGAGCAAATGCAGGTGGCCAGCCTGGCCGGCTTCAACGCGCAAGAGCTGGTCGCTGCCCAAGCCGCGGCGAGCGCGCTGCTGAGTTATGCCGAACACACCCAGGGGCAGGCGCTGGCCCATGTGCGCACGCTGACAGTGCAGCGGGCCAGCGACTTGCTGCAGTTGCCGCCGACCACCCACCGCAACCTGGAGCTGACCCAGACCCTGCGCGGCGACGACGCACCCACGCTGCTGTCGCTGATCGACACCTGCCGCACCGGCATGGGCAGCCGCGCGCTGCGCCAGTGGCTGACGCAACCGTTGCGCGAGCGCCGCGTCGCCAGCCAGCGCCATGACGCGCTGGCTCGCCTGATGCAGACGGATTGCGTGAACAGCCTGCGCGACGCGCTGCGCGGCATCAGCGATGTCGAGCGCATCACCGCCCGGCTGGCCTTGCGCCAGATTCGGCCGCGCGAGTTGAGCGGCCTGCGCGCCACGGTCCTGGCCTTGCCGATGCTGCGGCGGTGTTTGCCCGCCAGCGCCGCCGACCCAAACGAAGTCGACGTCGACGCCAGCGCCAGCGTCTTGCTCGACCGGCTGGCCGAGGCCCTGCACCCGCCCGAGGAGATTGCCGACCTGCTGCGCGCTGCCATCGCCGCCGAGCCCGCCGTGCTGCTGCGCGACGGTGGTGTGATCGCCGCCGGCTTCGACGCTGCGCTCGATGAGCTGCGCGGCATCAGCGAAAACTGCGATGCCTTCCTGCTGGAACTCGAAGCCCGCGAACGCAGCCGCACCGGCATTGCCAACCTGCGGGTGCAATACAACAAGGTGCACGGCTTCTTCATCGAGGTCACCCAAGGCCAGGCCGCCAAGGTGCCGCCCGACTACCAGCGCCGCCAGACGCTCAAAAACGCCGAGCGCTTCATCACGCCGGAGCTGAAGGCGTTCGAGGACAAGGCGCTGTCGGCCCAGGAAAGGGCCCTGGCGCGCGAGAAGCTTTTGTACGAGCAGGTGCTCGATGCCTTGCAGCCCCACATCGAGGCGCTGTCCGCATTGGGCCGGGCCCTGGCCAGCCTGGACGCCCTCGCCGCCCTGGCCGAGCGCGCCGCTACGCTGGGCTGGTGCCGCCCGCAGTTCGTTCGCGAGCCTTGCATCGAGATCGAAGCCGGGCGCCACCCGGTGGTCGAAGCGCGGCTGCTGGCGCTGGGGGCCGGCAACTTCATGGCCAACGACTGCCGGCTCGACGCCACGCGCAAGATGCTCATCATTACCGGCCCCAACATGGGGGGCAAGAGCACCTTCATGCGCCAGGTGGCGCTGATCGTGCTGCTGGCCGCGATGGGCTCCTATGTGCCGGCACGCACTTGCCGGCTCGGCCCCATCGACGCTATTCACACCCGCATCGGCGCGGCCGACGACCTGGCCAATGCGCAGTCGACCTTCATGGTCGAGATGGTCGAGGCCGCGGCCATCGTCCACAGCGCCAGCGAACATTCGTTGGTGCTGATGGACGAGATCGGCCGCGGCACCTCCACCTTCGATGGCCTGGCGCTGGCCGGCGCCATCGCCACCCACCTGCACGAGCGCAACCGCTCCTTCACCCTGTTTGCAACGCACTACTTCGAGCTGACCGAGTTTCCGGTCAAGCATGGCCGCGCGCTGAACGTGCATGTGTCGGCGGCCGAAACACGCACCAGTGGCGGCGCCGACATCGTCTTCCTGCACGACATTCAGCCCGGCCCGGCGAGCCGAAGCTACGGTGTGCAGGTGGCGCGCCTGGCCGGCATGCCTGCCGGCCTGGTGCGCCAGGCGCGCGCCACGCTGGAAGCACTTGAAGCCAAGGCGCAGGCTCACAACGCCCAGATTGACCTCTTTGCCGCACCGGCGCCGCCCCCCGAGGCCGTGCTGTCGGCGATCGACGAGGCAGTGGCGCGCCTGAATCCCGACACCCTCACGCCCAAGCAAGCGCTGGAGGCTCTCTACGCGCTCAAGTCCTTGCAAAGCTCCACGTGAAGCCACGCGCCATCGTCTTCTCGCATGCCAACGGCTTTCCGTCGGGCACCTACAACGCCTTGTTCGCGGCCTGGCGCCAGGCCGGCTTCGAGGTCCATGCGATCGAGAAGTACGGCCACGACCCGCGATTCCCCGTCACCAGCAACTGGCCGCACCTGCGCGACCAGTTGATCCAGTTCATGGAACACCAGGTTCGTGGGCCGGCCTTTCTCGTCGGCCACTCGATGGGGGGCTACCTGAGCCTGCTGGCGGCGGCGCGCCGGCCCGAGTTGAGCGGCGGCGTGGTGCTGCTGGACTCGCCCCTGATCGCCGGTTGGCGCGCCCGGCTGCTTCAGGTCGCCAAGGCGACCGGGGTGGGCGAAAGGTTGTCGCCCGGCCATGTCTCGAAACGACGGCGCCAGCACTGGCCCAGCGCCGAGGCGGCGTTCGAGCATTTCGCGGCCAAGCCGGCCTTCGCCCGCTGGGCCCCCGGGGTGCTGCGCGACTACATCGCGGCCGGCTTCGAGCCCGACCCCCAGGGCCAGCGCCTGAGCTTCGAGCGCGAGATTGAAACCGCCATCTACAACTCGTTGCCGCACCACCTGGCGCGGGTGCTGCGCGCCCACCCGCTGCGCTGCCCGGCGGCGTTTGTTGGCGGCCGCCAGTCGCTGGAACTGCGCCAGGTCGGCATCGACGCCACCCGGCGGATCACCCACGACCGCGTCTCCTTGCTTGCCGGAACCCACCTGTTCCCGTTCGAGCGGCCGCTGGACACCGCCAGCGAAACGCTGCGCTGGATCACGAGCTTCGAAGCGCTGCCGAAACCGGCCTGAGAGCCGCTGACCCGCCACCTATAATCGCGCTTTACCACCACGGCATTTGCGAGAAGCAGGTGCTGCACACAATGACCAAGTATGTCTTTGTCACCGGCGGTGTGGTGTCCTCGCTGGGCAAGGGCATCGCGTCGGCATCCCTCGCCGCGATCCTCGAATCGCGTGGCCTCAAGGTCACTCTCATCAAGCTGGATCCGTACCTCAACGTCGATCCGGGGACCATGTCACCGTTCCAGCATGGCGAGGTGTTCGTCACCGAAGACGGCGCCGAGACCGACCTGGACCTGGGCCACTACGAGCGCTTCGTGACCACCCGCATGAAGCGCGCGAACAACTTCACCACCGGCCAGATCTACAAAAGCGTGCTCGAAAAAGAGCGTCGCGGCGACTACCTCGGCAAGACGGTGCAGGTGATCCCGCACGTCACCAACGAGATCCAGGAGTTCGTCAAGCGCGGCGCCAACGATGTCGACGTGGCCATCGTCGAGATCGGCGGCACGGTCGGCGACATCGAATCGCTGCCTTTCCTCGAAGCGGTTCGCCAGATGAGCCTGCGCGCCGGCCCCAACAACACCGCGTTCGTGCACCTGACCTACGTGCCGTGGATCGCCGCCGCGGGCGAGCTCAAGACCAAGCCGACCCAGCACACGGTGCAAAAGCTGCGCGAGATCGGCATCCAGCCCGACGCGCTGCTGTGTCGCGCCGACCGCGAGGTCCCCGACGACGAGCGCGACAAGATTTCTATGTTCACCAACGTCGGCTTGCAGGGCGTGATCTCGATGTGGGACGTGGACACGATCTACAAGGTGCCGCGCATGCTGCACGAGCAACGCCTGGACGAGCTGATCTGCATGAAGCTGCAACTGCTCACCAAGTCGGCCGACCTGCGCCAATGGGACAACCTGGTGCACGAGGTCGAACACCCGCGTTTTGAGGTGTCCATCGCGATGTGCGGCAAGTACGTCGACCTGTCCGACTCTTACAAGTCGCTCAACGAAGCCTTGCGCCACGCCGGCATCCACAACCATGCGCGGGTGAAGATCGACTATGTCGACTCCGAAAACCTCAACGCCGCCAACCTCGACCGGCTTGGCCAGTTCGACGCGATCCTGGTGCCCGGCGGTTTTGGCAAACGCGGGGTCGAAGGCAAGATCCTGGCGGCCCAGTACGCGCGCGAACACAAGATCCCCTACCTCGGCATCTGCCTGGGCATGCAGGTCGCGACCATTGAATACGCACGCCACAAGGCGGGCCTCAGCGGCGCCAACAGCACCGAGTTCGACCCCGAAACCCAGCACCCGGTGATCGCCCTCATCGACGAATGGCAAGACGCCGACGGCTCGATCCAGAAGCGCAACGCCCAGTCCGACCTGGGCGGCACGATGCGCCTGGGCGCGCAAAGCTCGGACGTGTTGGCCGGCACGCTGGCGCACGAGATCTATGGCGACGTCGTCACCGAACGCCACCGCCACCGCTTCGAGGCCAACGTCCACTACCTCGACGCGCTGACCGGCGCGGGCATGGTCGTCTCGGCCCTCACCCAGCGCGAAAAACTGACCGAGATCATCGAGCTGCCGCGCAGCGTGCATCCGTGGTTCATGGGCGTGCAGTTCCACCCCGAGTTCAAGTCCACGCCCTGGGGCGGGCACCCGTTGTTCAAGTCGTTCATCCAGGCCGCGCTCAAACACCAGGCGGAGCGGGTTGAAAAGGTCGCCGCATGAAGTTGTGCGGATTTGATGTCGGCATCGAGCACCCGTTCTTTCTGATCGCCGGCCCCTGCGTCATTGAATCCGAGCAGCTTCAAATGGATGTGGCGGGCCAGCTCAAAGAGATAACCGGCGCACTGGGCATTCCCTTCATCTTCAAGTCCAGCTACGACAAGGCCAACCGCTCCAGCGGCAGCACCTTCCGCGGCCCGGGCATGGACAAAGGTCTGGAGATCCTGGCCAAGGTGCGCCGCGAGCTCCGGGTGCCGGTGTTGACCGATGTTCACGACCAGAGCCAGATCGCCGCGGTGGCCGCCACGGTCGACGTGCTGCAAACCCCGGCATTCCTGTGCCGCCAGACCGACTTCATCCGTGCGGTCGCTCAATGTGGCCGCCCGGTGAACATCAAGAAGGGCCAGTTCCTGGCGCCGCACGACATGAAGAACGTGATCGCCAAGGCCCGCGCCGCCGCGCGCGAAAAAGGCCTGGCGGACGACAACTTCATGGCCTGCGAACGCGGCGTGAGTTTCGGCTACAACAACCTGGTGAGCGACATGCGCGCGCTCGCCATCCTGCGCGAGACCGGTGCCCCGGTCGTGTTCGACGCGACCCACTCGGTGCAACTCCCCGGTGGCCAGGGCACCAGCTCCGGCGGCGAGCGTGTCTTCGTGCCCGTGCTGGCGCGCGCGGCCATCGCCGTCGGCGTGGCGGGGGTGTTCATGGAGACCCACCCCGACCCGGCCCACGCCCTGAGCGACGGCCCGAATGCTGTGCCCCTCAAGCACATGCGCGCGCTGCTGGAGCAACTGCTGGCGCTCGACCGCGTGGTCAAGGCGCAGCCGCTGCTCGAAAACAATTTTTCCTGCTGACCTTCCAAAAAACCAAAAGGTAGATGAATGAGTGCCATTGTTGACATCGTCGGACGCGAAATACTCGACAGCCGCGGCAACCCCACCGTCGAATGCGACGTGCTGCTCGAATCGGGCACGATGGGCCGCGCCGCCGTGCCCTCGGGCGCCTCCACCGGCTCGCGCGAGGCGATCGAGCTGCGCGACGGTGACAAGTCGCGCTACCTGGGCAAGGGCGTCCTCAAGGCGATCGAACATGTCAACACCGAAATCAGCGAAGCCGTGCTCGGCCTCGACGCTTCCGAGCAAGCCTTTCTGGACCGCACCTTGATCGACCTGGACGGCACCGACAACAAGAGCCGGCTGGGCGCCAATGCGACCCTGGCGGTGAGCATGGCCGTGGCCCGCGCCGCGGCCGAAGAAAGCGGCCTGCCGTTGTACCGCTACTTCGGTGGTTCGGGGGCGATGCAGATGCCGGTGCCGATGATGAACGTCATCAACGGCGGCGCCCACGCCAACAACAACCTCGACCTGCAGGAGCTGATGATCATTCCGGTCGGTGCGCCGAGCTTTCGCGAGGCGGTGCGCTACGGCGCCGAGGTGTTCCATGCGCTGAAGAAAATCCTCCACGACAAGAACATGAGCACGGCGGTCGGCGACGAAGGCGGGTTCGCCCCCACACTGGCCAGCCATGAAGCGGCGATCCAGATGATTCTTGAGGCCATAGCCAAAGCCGGCTTCAAGGCCGGCGAACAAATCGCCATCGGCCTGGACTGCGCCGCCAGCGAGTTCTACAAGCCCGGCGCGAACGGCACGCTGGGCTACCAGTTGGCGGGCGAAGGGCTGTCGCTGTCGGCGCCGGAGTGGACCGACATCCTG
>JAYSVE010000878.1:0-2843 GCA_043718725.1 Methylibium sp. | reverse complement strand
CCTTCAGTTCCTTGAGCCATTCGATCACGGGCAGTGCGAGAGGGATGTCGATCGCTGCGTTCGTCTTGGTGCGGGAGGGCCGAAGCAGCCAGACGCCCTTGTCGAGGTCGAATTCGGACCATTGCGCAGAGAGCAGTTCCATCTTCCGGACGCATAGCGCAAGGAGTAGCCACACGGCGAGTTCGTTGAGCCGGCCGAAGGTGGGCGTCTCGCGCATCGCTTGGGCCAGCACCGCAAGTTCTTCCCGATTGAGCCAGCGGTCGCGTGAGCTCTCGGTGCCACCTGCGTCGGAGATCTCGAAACAGTACGCAGGGTTCGATTCGATCCACTTGCGCTTCACGGCGAAGTGAAACATGCGGAAGAGGTATCGCAGCGCGTCGTTCGCGACCGTCGGTGCGCCGGCCTCGACGATCTTCGTCAGGACGCTATCGATGTGGACCGGGCGGACTTCCTCCACCAGCAGCTTTCCGATGGCGGGCTTGATGTGGCGGCGGATGACGCGTTCGACGACCTGCGGGTGCTTGTACTTCCCTACGATGTGACGGTCGTACCAGATCTGGGCCAGCCCCTCGACGTTGTGCATGTCGATGGCCTTGAGCTTTTCTTGGCGCTTGACGGCCCCAACATCCACACCCTGTTGGAGCAGCGCGCGATCCTTGCGGGCGAGTTCCCTGGCGTCCTTGAGCGGAATGTCGGGGTAACGCCCGATCACCTTTTCCCTTTGGCGTCCGCCGAAGCGATAGCGCAGGATCCACGAGGCCTTGCCCTCGAGGGCACTGGCCTCCTTTGCGACGAAGGTCAGGCCATCACCCACCCCTCGATCAACAGGACCGGCGTTGAGCCAAGCCCTCAAAGTCTTGTCCGTAGCGTTTCGCGAAAACCCAGTCATGGCGCGGCCTCCAGAGGAGTTTGTGGGGTTCGGAATCGGGACATCGCCCAAAACTGTGGGGTTCGCGCTTGAACCCCACAAAAAACCCCACACAAAGCGTGCGCTGCGCTGGGACGGTGTGCTACCTCATGAGATCAGGTTCCATTGAAAATCAACGGCTTGGGCGGCGCTTTGGGGTGGCAAGACACCCCGCGAAACGTCACTCGATGTTCTGCACCTGCTCGCGCATCTGCTCGACCGCCACTTTCATTTCGACCGCAACATTCGTCAGCTCCAGCGACGCCGCCTTCGAGCCCAGGGTGTTGGCCTCGCGCAGCAATTCCTGGATCAGGAAGTCCAGCCGCTTGCCGACCTCGCCGCCGGCCTTGAGCATGCGGGTGATCTCGTCCAGGTGGGCGCGCACGCGCGCCAGTTCCTCGGCCACATCAATGCGGATCGCGTAGGCCGCGGCTTCATTCAACGCGCGCTCCTGCAGGGCCTCGCGCGCAATCGTCTGGGCTGCGCCGGTGCTCTCCAGAGCCTCCTGCCAGCGCTCCAGAAAACGCTGCTGCTGGCGCTTGACCACGGCGGGCACCAGCGGCTCGGCCTGGTCGCTCAACTCGCGCAGACGCTGCACTCGTTCCAGCAACACGCGCACCAGGCGATCGCCTTCGCGGGCACGCGCTTCCTTCAGACCGGTGATGCAGCGCCTGGCGGCGTCCAGCGCGGCTTCATCGAGCTTCTCGACCGGCGCGCTGCCCTTGCACCACAGCAGCACCTCGTGCACCGACAGGCCCTGGGCCTTGGGCAGCCAGCCCTGCACGGTGCTCTCGATCCGCGACAGCCGATTGAGCTGCTCCGTCTGGGGCTGCGACCAAGCGGCGTCGGCGTCGGCGCGGGTGTTCAAACGCAACTCGATCTTGCCGCGTCGGAACGCCGCGGTCAGCAGTTCGCGCAGGGCCGGCTCCAGCGATCGAAATTCATCGGGCAGGCGGAAACCGAGGTCCAAAAAACGCCCGTTGACCGAGCGAAGTTCGATGCTGAGTTGGGCTTGGGTCGGACCCTGCCCCTTGGGTGCCGCGGTGTCGTTTTGTACCCCCGCAAGGTGTGCGGAAGTGACGCCCGCGGAGGCGCTTGCATAGCCGGTCATGCTGTAGACTGCCATTGGACTGATGCCCTTCAAATTTCAATTATGTCAAAGCTGAAGCCCGCCCCCCTGCCCGCGGGCACCGTGGTGGGCGGCTACCAGATCATCAAGAAGCTGGCAGCCGGCGGGTTTGGCGTGGTCTATCTGTCCGAAGACTCCGACCGTCGGCTGGTGGCCTTGAAAGAGTACCTGCCCGCCTCGTTGGCCGAGCGCGCCGCCGGTGAACTCACGCCGCGGGTCAAGCCCGAGAAGCTGCCGCTCTACCGGCTGGGGTTGAAGAGTTTTTTCGAAGAAGGCCGCTCGCTGGCGCAGATCGCCCACCCCAGCGTGGTGTCGGTGCTGAACTTCTTCCGCGAGAACGAAACCGTCTACATGGTGATGAACTACCTGCAGGGCGACACGCTGCAGGATTTCATCGTCACGGCGCGCGACTTGAAGCGCGACAAGGTCTTTCGCGAATCGACCATCCGCTCGTTGTTCGACGAAATCCTGCGCGGCTTGCGCATCGTGCACCAGCACAAGATGCTGCACCTGGACATCAAGCCGGCCAACATCTTCATCACCAACGAAAACAAGGCGGTGCTGCTCGACTTCGGCGCGGCGCGCGAGGTGCTCAGCAAGGAAGGCAACTTCATCCGCCCGATGTACACGCCCGGTTTCGCCGCGCCCGAGATGTACCGCCGTGACGGCACGCTGGGACCGTGGACCGACATCTACGCCATTGGCGCCTGCATCTACGCCTGCATGCAGGGCTACCCGCCGAACGACGCGCCACAGCGCATCGAGAAAGACCGCCTGGCCTTGTCGCTTTCGCGCCTGCGCAACATC
>JAYSVE010000877.1:0-6668 GCA_043718725.1 Methylibium sp. | reverse complement strand
TGAGTTGGCCTGGTACGACCGGCTCGAGGATGGTGCCGCCGATCTGCACTTCCTGGCCGGGGCCGACGCTCTCGGCGAAGCAGCGCAGCCTGAACTGGCCGCCCAGAAACGGCGCCAGACCCGGCGGCACCGTCCATTGGACGCGCACGCTGAACGGCACGCCGGAGTCGAGCACGGTCTTCGGGTCGTCAAGCGGGTCCAGGACCAGGCCGGTGGTGTTGCTTTGGAGGTTGAGGCCTCCCCATTCGATGGTCATGATGCTCTCCTTGATAAAAAAACGTCAACGTGCTCGTTGCCGTCGGGCGACCGGTTGAGGTCGGGTTCGGTTGCAACGAGTGACAGGCGGATTCCTGTGAAGCACAGTGTGGTCGCCGGCGCGTAAGCCGCGGTTCATCAGCGCTTAGAGGCAGGCTGCTTTGCGCTAATTCGATGTCAACAGCATTGGGGACAAGGCGCGCCGCGACAAGACCTCACGCCATGGGCCGCGGCAGCCTTTCAAAGTGCCGCCCGCGCCCGCTCCAACGCGCGCCAGAAGCGCGCGTCCTGGGTGGTCGCGAAGTTGATGCGCATCAGCGTCGTCGACCGGTGGGTGGCATGGAACAACGCGCCGGGGGCGAGCAGCCAGTCGTCGAGCATGGCCTGGGCCAGGCGCTCGGTGTCCACACCCACGTCGATCCAGCCGAACAGGCCGCGCGGCGGCGCGGCGAACCGGCAGCCGTGGGCCTCGGCCAGCTTGACGGAGCGGGCGCGCGCGGCGTCCAGCTTTTGCATCACCCGTTCGGCATGGCGGCGCAGCAAGCCGTGCTCAAGGCAATGGGCCAGCGCCAGTTCGGCCAGCCCCGGCGTGGTGAGCGTCGTGAGCAACTTGGTGTCGACCAGCCTGTCCACCAGCGCCGGCGGCGCGGCGAGGTAGCCGACGCGCCAACCGGGCGCCAGGATCTTCGAGAAGCCCGAAACGTAGACGGTGCGCTCGAGCGCATCCAGCGCGGCCAGGCGCGGCAGGTGGGCGGGCGCCAGGTAGGCGTAGCTGTCGTCCTCGACGATCCAGAAGTCGTGCGCGTGCGCCAGCTTGAGCACGCGGTGCGCGCTGCCCAGCGACAACGACGCGCCGGTGGGGTTGTGCAGCACCGACACGGTGACGTACAGACGCGGCTTTTGATGCGGCGCCTGGGCTTCGATCAAGCGGCGCATGGCCTCCAGGTCGGGGCCGTCATCCAGCCTGGGCACCGGCAGCACCCGCATGCCCAATGCGTTCAGGCGCGCGTACTCGATCGACCAGCCGGGTTCGTCGACCAGCACCGTGTCGCCGGCGCGCAGCAAGGTGCGCGTCACGATGTCCAGCGCCTGGGTCGCGCCGATGGTGGTGACGATCTGCTGCGGCGACGCGTTCACGCCGTGGTCGGCCAGGCGCGCGGACAAGGCATTGCGCAGGCGCGATTCGCCCGCCGGCTCGCCGTATTGCGGCGACAGCGCCGCCAGCGCGGCACCACTGCTGACGCGGCGCAGCGCGGTCGCCAGCAACCCCGGGTCGAGCCAGTCCACCGGCAAGGTGCCCAGCCCCGGCATCGGGTGGCGGCCGGGCGGTTGGAACATGCCGCGGATCAGGGCCGTCGCGCTGACCGGCAACGGCGTTCTCAAGGCCCCTTGCGGCCGGGCCGCGCCCGCGGCCGGTTCGGGCGGTGTGTCCCGGACAAAGAAGCCGCGTTGTTTGCGCGCCTCCACCAGGCCTTGGGCCAGCAACCGCTCGTAGGCGGCCACGACCGTGCTGGGGCTGACCCGGTGGCGCCGCGCACATTCGCGCACCGAAGGCAGGCGCGCGCCGGGCGCCAGCAGGCGCTGGCGGATGGGCTCCGAAAAGCGCGCCGCGAGTTGTTCGGCCAAGGTGTTGTCGGCCTGCCGTGAAAGGGTCACGGGAGCCGGCGAATGGGGCGAACGGGGCGACTGGGGCGAATGGCTGGGCATGGCGTGGCGCGATGTGCTGGCTCGATGACCCATACAGTTTAGGGCCAGACGCCGATACGTGTACTGGTTCTGTGCTGGTCTCGGCCGTAGACTGCGGGCATGGATGCTCACCAACGCGCCGCCGCCGCGGCCCCGAACCCCAGCTCGCACGACGAGCGTCGCGGCCTTTGGCTGGGCCTGCTCGGTGTTGTGATCTTCGCGATGACCGTGCCGATGACGCGCCTGGCCGTGGGGCCGGCGGGCGACCCGCAACTGCCGCCGTTGTTCGTCACCGCCGGGCGCGCCGGCCTGGCGGGGCTGCTCAGCGTGCTGTACCTGGTGGCGACGCGGGCGCCGCGTCCACAGCGAGGTCAGCTCGGCGCCTTCGCCGTGTGCGCCCTCGGCACGGTGGTCGGCTTTCCGCTGTTCCTGGGCCTGGCGCTGCGCGACGTCGACGCCATGCATGGGGCCGTCATCACCGGCGTGCTGCCGCTGGCCACCGCGGTGGCGGCGGCGCTGTGGTTCAGGCAGCGCCCGTCAAGCGGCTTCTGGGTCTGCGCGGTGCTGGGCTGCGCGCTGGTGCTGGCGTTCGCCGCGTTCCAAGGCAGCGGGCGTCTCAGTCGCGCCGACGGGCTGCTGCTGCTGTCGGTGCTCAGCGCCGCCATCGGCTATGTGGCCGGGGCCAGTCTGGCGGCGCAGATGCGCGCCGAGCAGGTGATCTGCTGGGTGCTGGTGTTGAGCCTGCCGCTCACGCTGCCGGTGATGCTGGCCAGTGGGCCCGGCGCGCCGGTGCGCGCCAGCGCCTGGGGCGGCTTTGCCTACGTGACGCTGTTTTCGATGTGGCTGGGCTTCTTCGCCTGGTACCGCGGGCTGGCGCTGGGCGGCACGGTGCGGGTCAGCCAGGTGCAATTGGTGCAACCGTTCCTGGCGCTGATGTTCGCCGTGCCGGTGCTGGGCGAAACGCTCAAGCCCACGACAGTGATGTTTTCGCTGGCGGTCGTGGCCATTGTCTTTGTGGGCAAGAAGATGCCGGCCCGCCAGGTTGCAGGCGAGGCAGGAGATGCACGATGAAGTCCGACCCGGCGTCCGCGCCCGGCCCGTGGCAACTGGCGCGTCGCACCGATCGCATGAACCCGTCGGTGATTCGCGAGATCCTCAAGCTCACCGAGCACCCCGGAATCATCTCGCTGGCCGGTGGCCTGCCGGCGCCCGACACCTTCCCCATCGAGGCCGTGCGCGAAGCCACCCGCCGGGTGCTGTGCGACACACCCCATGCCGCGTTGCAATACGCCGCCAGCGAAGGCTTCGCGCCGCTGCGCGAGTGGGTCGCCGAACACCTGGCCGAACAGGGCATCGCGGCGGCCGCATCGCAAGTGCTGATCACCACCGGCTCGCAGCAGGGCCTGGACCTGGCGGGCAAGGTGTTGATCGACGCGGGCAGCCGCGTGGCCGTCGAGGAGCCGACCTACCTGGGCGCCTTGCAGGCGTTCGCACCCTTCGAGCCCGAATGGGTCACGCTGCCCTGCGACGACGACGGCCCACTGCCCGCCGCCCTGGCCCGCGCCCGCGGTTGCCGCTTCCTGTACGTCGTGCCGAACTTCCAGAACCCGAGCGGGCGCTGCATCGGCGCGGCGCGGCGCGAGGCCCTGGTCGAGGCGGCGCGGGCCATCGGCCTGCCTATCGTCGAGGACAACCCCTACGGCGACCTGTGGTTCGACGCCCCGCCGGCGCCGCCGCTGGCGTCGCGCTGGGCCGACGGCACGGTGTATCTGGGCTCGTTCTCCAAGGTGCTGGCACCCGGGCTGCGGCTGGGCTATGTGGTTGCGCCGCCGGCCCTGTACCCGAAGTTCCTGCAGGCCAAGCAGGCCGCCGACCTGCACACGCCCGGCTTCAACCAGCGCGTGGCGCACGCGGTGATACGCGACGGCTGGCTGCGCCAGCACCTGAGCTCTGTGCGCGCGCGCTACCGGACACAACGCGACGCGATGGGCGCTGCGCTGCACGCCCACATGCCCGCCGGATGCCACTGGCGGGTGCCCGACGGCGGCATGTTCTTCTGGGTCACGCTGCCCGAGGGGATCGACACGACCGCGCTGTTGCCCAAGGCGGTTGAGCGTGGCATGGCCTTCGTCCCCGGCGCGACGTTCTATGCCGGCCCGGCCCCGTCAAACAGGCTGCGGCTGTCGTTTGTGACCGAATCACCGGAGCAGATCGCTCTTGGCGTTGCACGGCTGTCTGCGACACTGGCGGATTGCCACTGACGCATCGATCATGCAGACCTTTGTTTATTCGCAGGTGGACGTGTTCACGCGCACCCCGATGCTGGGCAATCCGCTGGCCGTGGTGCATGCCGCCGACGGGCTCAGCGACGCGCAAATGCAGCAACTGGCGCGCTGGACCAACCTCAGCGAGACCGCTTTCCTGCTGGCACCCACCGACCCGGCTGCCGACTACCGCGTGCGCATCTTCACCCCCGGCGGTGAGCTGCCGTTTGCCGGCCATCCCACGCTGGGAAGCTGCCATGCCTGGCTCGACAACGCCGGCGTGCCGCGCAGCCGATCGGCGGTGGTTCAGCAATGCGGCATCGGCTTGGTGCGCATCCGCCCGGATGGCGAGGGTTCGGCGTTTTCCGCGCCGCAGTTGCACACCCAGCCCGTCAACGAGCCGCTGCTCACCGACGTGCTGGTCGCGCTGGGGCTGCGCCGCTCCAGGCTGCAGGCTGCGATGTGGCTGGACAACGGACCGAAGTGGCTGGGGCTGCTGCTCGACTCCGCCGAGTCGGTGCTGGCCCTGACGCCCGACCACGCGGCCTTGAAAAAACTGGCCACGGTCGGTGTCATCGGGCCCCACTCGGCGGGCAGCGAGTGCCAATACGAGGTGCGCGCCTTTGCCGCCGCCATCGGCGTGCCGGAAGACCCCGTCACGGGCAGCCTCCATGCGAGCCTGGCGCAATGGCTGATCGGCGCCGGGCTTGCGCCGCAGCGCTACCTGGCGGCGCAGGGAAGCTGCCTCGGCCGGGCCGGGCGGGTGCACATCAACGTCAAGGACAACGCGCTGTGGGTGGGAGGTGCGACCGTCACCTGCATTCGAGGCGAGTTGAGCTTGTGAAGGCGCTGGACCACCTGGTGGTTGCGGCGCGCACGCTGGACGAGGGCGTGGCCTGGTGCGAGGCGACTCTGGGCCTGACGCCCGGGCCCGGCGGCGAGCATGCCTTCATGGGCACGCACAACCGCCTGTTCAGCATTGCTTCGGCGCGGTTTGCGCGCGCCTATTTCGAGATCATCGCCATCGACCCGAAGGCGGCCCATCCCGGCCGCGTTCGCTGGTTCGATCTGGACAGCCCCGCCCTGCAGCGCACACTGGCCAGTGGTCCGCGGCTGGTGCACTGGGTCGCCCGCTGCGACGACGTGCACGCGGGCGTCGCCCGGCTGCGCGCCGCGGGCATTGAGCCCGGCGACGTGCGGCAGGCCGAGCGCCAGACCGCGAGCGGCCCACTGCGCTGGCAGATCACGCTGCGCGCCGATGGCCGGCGGCTTTTCAACGGTGCGCTGCCGACCTTGATTCAATGGAGCGGCGCGCATCCGGCCGATGCGCTGCCCGGCAGCGGAGTTGCGCTTGAGTCCATCGAGGTGTCGGGCCTTCCGGCCGACGCCCGCGCGCTGCTGCCGGCGCGGGTGGACACCGGGGTCGACGACGGCGCGGCGCGGCTGCGCGTGACCCTGTCCACCGCGCGCGGTCCGGTCGTTCTGCAATCGCCCGACATCGAGGTCCCCAATGGACAGCCGTGACGCGCTGCAAGCGGCCCTGCGCTGCGTGCGCGAAGCCATGCCGGCCACGCCCCAACAGCGCTGGCCGCTGCTCGAACAACGCCTGGGTGCCAAGGTCTGGGTCAAGCACGAAAACCACACCCCGGTGGGCGCGTTCAAGCTGCGCGGCGGCCTGGTCTATTTCGACGCGTTGCGGCGGCGCGACCCGCGGTGCCGCGCCGTCATCAGCGCCACGCGCGGCAACCATGGCCAGTCGGTGGCCTTTGCGGCGCGCCGCCATGGCATGGCCGCCACCATCGTCGTGCCGTTGAAAAATTCACTGGAAAAGAATGCCGCGATGCGCGCCCTCGGCGCCACGTTGATCGAGCATGGTGCCGACTTTCAGGCCGCGCGCGAACATGCCAATGGCCTCGCCGCCGAGCGTGGCCTGCACATGGTGCCGTCGTTCCATGACGACCTGGTGCGCGGCGTGGCGACCGCCTGGATCGAGTTCTTCGAAGCCATGCCCGCGGGCGACGCGCCCGAGGTGGTGTTCGTGCCCATCGGCCAAGGCTCGGGCATCTGCGCCTGTGCCGCTGCGCGCGCCCACACCGGTGCCCGCGCGCGCATCGTCGGCGTGGTGTCGGCACATGCCACGGCCTACCAACTGTCGTTCCGCGCCGGGCGTGTCGTCGAGGCGCCGGTGTCCACCCAACTCGCCGATGGCCTGGCCTGCCGGCTGCCCGACGAGGCGGCGCTGGCGGTGATGCGCCGCGAGGTCGACGACGTGATCGCGGTGACCGACCGGGAAGTTGCCGCGGCGATGCGCGCGCTGTTTGCCGACACCCACAACGTCGCCGAAGGTGCCGGTGCGGCCGCGCTGGCCGGGGCCATGCAGCAGCGCGAGCGCTGGGCCGGCCGCAGCATCGGCGTCATCTTGAGCGGCGGCAATGTGGACAGTGCCGCCTTTGCGCAGGTGCT